>JAOUHJ010000006.1 GCA_029865225.1 Nitrospira sp. | reverse complement strand
GTGCTCCACGACGAGGGGCTCCGTCCGGTTTAGCCACTTTGATTCAGGACATCCAGGTCCGGCTATGTCCAGCCTCACCATAATTTCGTAATCCTTGCCAACTGAGCAATTGTGAACAGACGACCGCCGACCACTGCACTATGCTGTGCCATAGTGCAGACAGGGTAGGGAGGCTGCTCGGTCACAAGACCGGGACGATGACGCAGCGCTATGCGCATCATTGTCCGGAGAGCTTACGGGACGGGGTCAAAATATTAGAGCACCGACCGCCTAGGGACACAAATTTGTCACAATCGGGTGGGTCCGTGAAGGCGGGGTCTTCTAAGTCATTGATTTAGTGGTGAGCCGGCTGGGACTCGAACCCAGGGCCCTCGCCTTAAAAGCTCTAAAAGACCAATAATAACAATGGCTTGAAATCGTGAAGGTTTCCCCGTTTTATCAGGCAAATCAAGGCGTTGATGGGTTTCTACTGATTCCATTGATTCTGTCGAGTGCGGTCTGTTTTGCAGAGTTTTAGCACAAATTTAGCACATACGCTGTACGTAACTCGTAAAACTATGCTAGGGTGGACGGTGTGATTCGAGGGTTTCGAGACAAGAAGACCAAACAGTTCTTATCGGAGAACTGGTCAGGGAGTTCTCGAGCTTCCGGAAGGTCGCAGAGCGGAAACTCACGATGCTCGACAACGCATCGGACCTGAAGGATCTTGTCGCACCAGCCGGTAATCATCTCGAGAGATTGAAAGGTGATCGGGCCGGACAGCATAGCATCCGCATCAACGATCAGTGGCGGATCTGTTTTATCTGGATGGCGGACGGACCCCACGACGTGGAAATCACGGATTATCATTGAAGGAGTGCGCACCATGATCAAGAACGGCATGCGGCCGGTTCATCCAGGAGAAATCTTACTGGAAGAGTTCATGAAGCCGTCAGATCCACCACTTAACGCCAATACACTGGCAAAGGCGCTTGAAGTGCCGGCAAATCGGATTACGGCCATCATCAAAGGACAGCGTGGGATTACCGGCGATACCGCCGTGCGCCTTGCGACCTTTTTTAACACCACCGCTGAGTTTTGGATGAACCTGCAGAAAACTTATGAGTTACGGCTCGCTGAGCGGGCTCTGTCTGGTAGGGTGAGGAGGCACATCGAGCAGAGCAGAGAAGCCCTGGTCTCGGCATAATCCTGAAAAAGTCTGTTCCCGACCGCTCGGCAGTGTTTCGGATCCCCGTTTCGCTCACCATTCATTCCCAAAAAAGGAAGCCTCCGGAAGGCCGAAGGCTTCCTAGGAAAGCGGCTCAGCGCGATCTGAGGAGGAAGGGGATTCGGGATAAATACCCAATAATCCAGTGGAGTGTTGATGATATGGCCATTACTTTCCTCTGTAAAATCAGCAGGATTCATGGTCCAATCCGTACTATGATACTTCTATCTCCTTGCACATTCGCAATGATACTTTTATTGCCAGCAGTATCATTACCAACCAATTGTGCCAATTCATGATCATAAGGATGGGCAGGAGGTCTATGTGCTCCATCCGTTTGGGAAGCGCTCGCAGAAAACAGCAATGCTGATCTAAAGATCGGCAAGAACCGATATGCCGATCTCTTTCGGTGGAGAAGGGAAGAAGGTTTATGAGACGTGCGACCGTGACGAAAGGGAGTGGGAATATCTTCCGGGATTTGGGGTTTTCGGACGAGCGATCGGCCGAACTCATTCTTAAAAGCAGTTTACTGCAAGCCCTTCAAGACACGATTCGGAGCCATGCTTGGAAGCAGGCGGAGGCGGCCACGCGCCTCGGGATCGATCAGGCCAAAGTGTCCAAGCTGCTCTCGGGACAGATGGCTGGATTCTCGGTTGAACGCTTAGTGCATTTTCTCTCCTTACTGGGCCAAGATGTAGAAGTCACCGTGCGCCAAGCTCCGCGCGGACAGCGATACGGCACGGTCCGTTCAAAGGTCGCGAGACGATCGCGAACGGGTAGGAGAGCTCGATCGGAGAACGTGTCATGATCAACTCAGAGTAGTGTGACGGCCGCTGCACAGATTCGGATTTCGGCACCACCCGCCGATGAGCGCGAACAGTGTCTCCTGCGGCACGTGCTCCGAGTCGCGCGGCTTGCACGAAACATGGCTTAAAAAAGAACTCCCGATGGTGCCACCTGTGCATCCTCGTGCTAGAATACCCGCGATCTCATCGGATAGGCCGACGAATCACATCCGATGCCGGGATCTGGTACAAGGGCTTGATCGAACCAGACGGAATTCTCCAGTGATGCTCATAAGCCGAGACGACGTCCTGAAACTGATCGAGCAAAATCAGGCAACCCTGAGAAGACTGGGAGTTCGCCGGCTTGGCCTGTTCGGGTCCTATGCTCGGGGAGAGGCCATCCCAGGCAGTGATCTCGATTTTGTGGTTGAGCTGTCGGAGAAGTCTTTCGACGCCTATATGGATACGAAGATCTTCCTTGAGGACTTGTTCCGGTCTCGCGTGGACCTGGTCACGATGAGTTCCATCAAGCCACGACTCCTGCCGATTATCCAACGCGAAGCCGTCTATGCCACGGGATTCTAGGGTCTACCTCGACGATATTCTCGAGGCCACTCGTAAGATCACCTCCTATACGGCGAACCTGTCCAAGGCCGCGTTTCTCGAAGACGAGAAAACCTTCGATGCGGTCGTCCGGAATCTCGAAGTAATTGGTGAGGCCGTCAAGAAACTCCCGGACGAGCTCCGAGCCCAGCATCCAACACTGGAATGGAAAAAAATGGCCGGGCTTCGTGACATTCTGATTCATGAGTACTTCGGTCTCGATTCCGAAATCGTTTGGGATATCGTGAAGAACAAAGTGCCGACGCTCAACCAAGAGGTTCGAGCGATGTTGAATCAATAGACTGAATCTTCACATTCCCTATCTCACGGCTCCCTCACAAGATCCTCTGCTTACAAGACCTGTGCAAAGAGAAAAGGAAGCCTCCGGAGGGCCGAAGGCTTCCTTGTGAAGCGGCTCAGCGCTTCAGTGTGTGAGTATTGATCCACTCCTTTGCCTCAAAGGCGACATTCATCAGTGCCTCCAGGTCGTTGAGCCCGAATGAGGTACCGTTACGCCAGGCACCGGCTTGATCCTTGAACGGTCGGGAGAAGGTCGTCGCGAAGAACGGGCCCTTCTCGCTGACGTTCTGCCAGATCGTGACTTTGATGTTGCCGCATCGTAGCGTCGTCGCCGGTCGTTTGGATGAGTTGTTGGTCGCCATCTGTTTCCTCCTTGTGTGAAATGAAGGTGACTCTCTCACGAGAGGAGGAGAGGCACCGTACAGTTCACAGAGGAAACTGGAGGCAGAGGTCGGAACCGGCGGACCGGAGAGGACCACGCAGCGGGAGTGACAGGCTACTGGCGCGAGCGATGCACCTCGCAGGTGTTAGCCGGTCGGCCACAGCCGGTGGCGACCAGAACCATTCCAACACCGTGTGCAGCGAAGGGAAAAGTCTCGTGAGAAAGGACATCTGGTACCTGTGCATCTCCTGTTCTGCGTGCGAGCAGAGCCTTCCCCCCTTCACAGCCTACGAGGGCACGAGGGGCAGTGCCCTCTTGACCGGAGCCTTGGAGATGGGAGACCCCTTCTTTTCACTCGCACGGGGTGTCAAAAATCGCCTCGCTGAGTGAGGTACCTGTCCACACGAGGTCACTCGCATCGCCACAGTAGGGCTATTAGTACCTACCTTGTAGAGGATGATAGCAGTATATATACGCGCGGAGTCGGTCCTCTTGGCGCTAACCATGGTCGCGACGAAACATTCCAGCGAAGCCTTGTTTGGATGAGTGTTCCATTGAGAAACGAAGGTTGAGGTAGTCAGGTCATGACTGACGCGAGCATGGGGAGAATCAGCAGTCCCGGTCGACCCCACACGTCAATTCGTCATGTCCGACACCATTTCATTCACGCGAAAATTACCGGCCATGCCTGGTCAGCCGTCGTAATCTGGAGATGGGATGTCTGACAGGGGTCCGCTGAAATTCATTGGCACCGCCCCCGCTTTTCTCGAGGCCCTGAAGCGGATCGAACGCTTTGCCACCTGCGAGGCCACGGTCCTGATTCTGGGGGAGACCGGGACCGGCAAAGAACTCGCGGCACGCACCATTCATTACCACAGCGCTCGGCAGGGCCAGCCCTTTGTGCCCGTCAATTGCGGCGCGCTCCCGGATAGCCTAGTAGAAAGCGAGTTTTTTGGGCACGTCGGGGGGGCCTTCACCGACGCCCGTGAGGCCAAGGCGGGGTTGATCGCGCATGCGAAGCACGGCACCCTGTTTCTCGATGAACTGGAAGCCCTGAGCCTACGGGCGCAAGCGGTCCTCCTGCGCTTTCTACAAGACCATGAATACCGGCCGGTGGGCGGCACGCGGTCGTACCCGGCGCAGGTCCGGATTGTGGGGAGCAGTAATGCCGACTTGCGGACCCTGGTTCGTAAGAATCTGTTTCGAGAGGATCTCCTGTTTCGGTTGAATGGCTTGACGGTGGAGCTGCCACCACTCCGAACACGAGGGACTGATGTGGTGCTGTTGGCGCAGGAATTTCTGCATCGGCTGAACCAGCAGCACAAGGCAGAGCCAAAGGTCTTGGCGCCGGAGGTCCTCCAGGCCCTGCAGGCCTATCACTGGCCCGGGAATGTCCGCGAGCTCGAGAATACGATTCAGCAGGCCTATCTGCTGACAGACGGACCGCCGATCACCGTGGTCGACAGTCTCCCCTGCCAGTGTGGCAAGGAGAAAGCGGACCACGCAGAGGCCTGCCTCTGTTCCCCATTCACCACCGCCAAAGCCCAGGCGGTCGCAGCATTTGAAGTCACCTATCTCACGACCCTGTTGCGGCACACAAGGGGAAATCTCACCAAGGCCGCTGGCATCTCTGGAAAAGATCGGAGCGATCTCAGCCGGTTACTCAAGAAGCATCGGTTGGACCGGGCGCAGTTCACCTCCGCCCCTTCGGCACACCCGTGTGACCCAACTCAGCCCGGCCTGGCCTCCGAGCATCAATCCGGCTGAACAGGCAGAATCTCCGCGCTCCTGAGGGGAAGGTCTACAGCAGCGCAACGCGCACGTCGTGAGGCCCCGGAGCGAGTCAGGTTGGGTCTGGTGCGGCAGAGAATAGCATGGAAGTTGCTTGCAAGAAATCCGATCACGCATGACACGGTGGAGGGACTTATGCTGAAATTCCAACAACGATGTGACGAGATTCTCCAGTATCTGCAAAACCATCCGGATGCCGGGGACACCGCCGAGGGCATTGCCGAGTGGTGGCTGACAGAGCATGACCCCAACGAAGCCGAAGTGTTGGTCGAGCAGGCGCTGACCCACTTGGTGAAGCAGGGATTGCTGGAGCGGCACGTCCTCGTGGAAGGGACGATCTTGTATGAGCTGGCCCCGCCAAAGCCACCGAGCTGATTCAGAGGGAGCGGGCGAGGCGCGACGGGGTGGGTGAGAGGCTGGGCCTCACGATCGTTACCCCTGCAGCCTCAGGCCCACATGGCAGGGCCAGCGCGAGTTGTCCTTGTCTCCACCCTATTCCTTTCATCACCACACCCAAACCACGCTTGCTGGTCCCGCCGCGGTCGACCACCTCGCTGCGGCGAGGTCCTGTTTCATCGACTGTAGAGGCCGCCTTGGCCCACCGACATCTCGATGGCTGCAGGAGACGTGTTCGTAAATCATGTGGGCTCGTGCTGCTCCGTCGGAACAAAAGGCGTGGTGCTTGCTCCACACCATGGGGGAAAATCCCCCCTCCGCCCAAACCTGGGTTTTATAGCTCCTAGCGTAATGAAAAGGATGGGTGACGTGATGCGTGGTGGGATCCTACCACGGTCCTCATGGAGGCCGACCGGGTGATCCTTAATTTGCTTGGCACATTGGTGCGGCAGAAGGATGGCGTGAAAGCTGCACTGTCAACGAGCACAGGGCTGGCAGAGATAGCTAGGGCGGTTGTCAATCGAGACATCGCACCGACCAGACGGACGCCGGGATGCTGGTGCGGGATGCGGTCACGGTGCTCGATAGTGCGACTTTGTGTGCTGAGGGTTCCATCGAGGAAATTTCAAGAACGATGGTTGAACCATAACTGATTCGAGCATACCGGGGATGAGCAGTATCCGTAAACCCAAAAGTCAATAATCATGCCCGACCCTATATTAGCGACACGCGGTTAGGTTAGATCAGTGAGCGAGATTGGAGCAGCGGCACATTTTAACAGTTATCGAAATCTTACGGATAATGGAGAGCAATATGAACTGTAATCCGCTGATCAACGTGGAGAACACTACAGACGAGAAGTTGATGGTGGCCCAGGTTCCGGCCAACGCCGCGCCAGTCACCAAGGCCGGAAGTCTCGACGACGCTTACGCTTTGGCGCTGACTGCCCTTCCGGCGGGCAGTGCCGTCCAGACATTTTCCGCTGATTCCAAAGGCACCGTCAACGTCAAGGTGGAACCCGCCGCCAAAGCCGAAGACATTGAGGCCGATCTCATTGCAATGACGGTGGATTACCTGATGCCCGCCGTTCGGGCTACAGAGACGGCCGCCGCCTGCAAGGACAAGACAGGTAAATGCGCCGGTGCCTACGACTGCAGTTTCCCCACGCCGCTTACCGCAACCAACGACACCGTGGCGGCGATGAAAAGTTCTCTTGATTTCTATCGTCTGCTCGTGGCTGATCCGACCGCCAATAGCGCTGTCAAATTCACCGCGCTCGTCAACGCGGTAAAAGATGGCACGACCGATCCGCTCGCTTTGCCCGCCCAGGTCGACGCCTTCTTCAAGTCGCTCAGCGCGCCGCTCAGCGCCTGCACTTTCGATTCTTTCGCTACGGCTTCGACCTATGCCCAGAATTACGCACCTGTTTGGGCCAATTTGAGCAGTTCTTATTCCTACAACCTGTTCACGCCGTCTGATACCTCCACACCCACCAAACCAGCCTGGAAGAAAATCGGGTCCATTCTGTTCACAAAAACCCGCACTGCCGCCCTTACCGACAAGTCCGCTGGCTACGACATCACCTATACCGACGGCGCCGGCAAAACCACCTCCTTGACGATGCAGGACGGCATGTTCGTCACCAAGGAGAACCCCGATCTATCGACCATTCAGCTCAAGGGAGCATTCAAGGTCAAAAGCGACATCACGCTAGTCGCCTCCGATAACATCCTGATCCCCGTGCTGATCGGCCAGATCGGCTCCACCAGCGTCATGGCGGCCCCGCTCGATACGCCGGCCGAAGGCGTGCAGACACCTTGGTGGGATTTGGCCAATTCGTTCTGGGCCAAGGAACTGCTGGCCGTGCTTGGGCTAATCGCCGCCGTTGCCGGCTTCATTCTGCTCGTATACAAGTTCGGCGCTTACGTGCAATCGAAGACGAAAAAGGCGAAGACAAAGGAAGAGAAACAGAAGATCAAGGACGACGCCATCGACGCCCTCAGCGATCTCATCGCGGACCGGCAGAAATTACTGGACAAAAGCGGCATCGGCGGCCGGATTCCCAAAGACGGCGCCGACTTCAAGGGCAAAGTGGGCTCACTCAAAGATCGCGCGCTCAATAACAATGCCGATCGCCAGAAACAACTGCTGGACGACGCCATCTATTTGCAGCGGTCGATGATCACGGAACTCTCCAAGTACAGTGTCAGCCGCAACCTGGAAGAAGCCATGGATCTGCTTCGCGAGGCCAAGTCGCAAATTGGAAGAGTGAAGGATTGGAATTCGCTGCAGAAAGTGCGTACGGAAATTGTAGACGCTATTTCGTCGTCGGCGCAGTCTATCGATCTGGATGTCCAAGCCAAGTCGGATGTGCTCTCCAAAGAGTCCCTCAAAATGCTCGACAAGACGCGCAATGATTTTGCAGACAGGGCCATCAAAGTAGCCGAAGCCGGCGAGTATGGCGAGCGGATGGAAGAAGGCTCGGAACAGGATGTTGTCTTCGGTGAATGAGGCGTCATGGCCGACACACGTAACCCATCCCTCACTGTGACCAATAACACCGCCGGCGACGCCATTTTCGCGAGCGCGTTTTCCACGGCCATTGGCGAGGACGGCTATGCCCAGACGCTCTCGGGATTTCCCACCAGCGCCAGCTCGCAAGAAATCGCCGCAGGCTCCAGCGGCAATCTGACGCTCGACAAAACCTACGACGATCATGGTGTGCAAAAGCCCATCCTGATTTACGACCTGATCGGCATGCGCCCAGCCGATCTGTTTCCTCTGACCGACCAGTCCGCCGCGCCGATCGATTGCGCCACGCATCCGTCGGCCAAGTGCCAAAACGGCTTTACGTCCTATTACGCCGACATCGCAATGACCGCCGATGAAGCCACCGGCATGACGCAGGCGTTTTCGTTCAGCAAAAATATCTCCGCCTACCCGGAGGTCGATATCGCGAAGGAATTCGCCACGATCTTTGAAACCTACGGAGACGATCCGGAGAAGCTGGAGCAGGCCGTCGACGCTTTTTTCGCCACACAAACGAAGAACTACACCAAGTGCACGCTGGGTACTTACATCGCCGCCACGACTTACACCCAGCAGTTCGCCTTTTCCTGGGCCAACCAGCTGCCGCAGTACACTTATTACGTCTTCGCGGTCAATCAGGACCAGCAGCCCAAGACGCAGGGCTTTTCGAAAATTGGCACAATCACCTTTGTGCGCAAGTCCAACGCGCCCTCCCCGGCCGACGTCACGGACCGCAATGGCGGCTACGACATCAATTACGTTCCCACAACGGGCGCAAGCCGCGTGCTCAACCTGGTCAACGCCAATCTCGTCACCGCCTCCAATCCGGAGTTTCCCGACGTATCGATGGTGCTCTCTTTCGCCCTCAAGAGCACCTTCACCGGCGATGCCGCCGATAACACCGTGTGGCCGATTTTGGCCGGCAAGATCGACGGCTTCACTGTCGTCGCCGTGGCCCAGGATTCCACGCCCACCTCCAGTTGGTACGAATTCTTTCACCCCCAGTCGGCCCAGCAATGGATCGGGCTCATCGGCTCCATCATCGGCATCGGCTTTGCGATCTTCTTTATCGCTGAGAAGGTCTACAAGCTGGTCAAGTGGTACAAGGCGCGCAAGGCCCAGACGGGCGTCCCGCCAGACCGCGCTCAGATCGGACAGCGCCGCCGCCTGATCGACAGTGAAATGCAGGACGTGCCCTCCGAGCGGGAAAGCCTATTCCGCCGGTCGGGCGTAGACAAAACCATTCCGCGGGACTACAAATCGTTTGTTGACGACCTGCCTTCCATCAGGAGCACGCGACAGAAGGTGCTCGTGAGAAAGCAGGTCGACGCGTTTGGAGGGGTCATCGAAGAGCAGGTCGCGTCGCTGCGGGAGCTGATCAAGGTGGCCAACACCCCGGAAATCCAAGAGGCGTTTTCGCAACTGAAGGAAGCGCACGAATTTCTCGATGGCGTCCGGACACGCCCGCAACTGGAGAAAGTCCGCGCGCAACTCACCGACCGCATCGGCACGGCGTTCGACACCATCCGCTCCTCCACTCGCTCCTTCGCCAAACAACTGGGGGAGAAGTCGGTGAAGGAGATCGAAGAGCACCTCTCAGAAGTCGACCGGCTCAGCCGCGTCATTGAAGACGACGAGCGGCAGAGCGAGTCGGAAGAGGAAGGCCAGTTGCCGGAAGACGAGATTTAGACGGTTTTTGGAAAAGTAACCCCGGGAGGCACATGGACATGAACAAGAATTGCGCGATCACGAACAACTCAGGCAAGGACGTCGTTGTGCTGAACGCCGTGGCATCGGCCACCAACTCCGTCGCTGGCTCCACGCGGATGGTCTATCAACAACAATTGACCATCCAGAAGATGTCGGACGGGACCAGCATCATCCCGAATGGCAAAGCGGCCACTACGGTGCTTGACGGCACCTTTGTCGACAAGACAGGCAAGACCGGCCCCACCTTCATCTATGAGCTGATTCTTGCCGATTCAACGACGCTCGCGCCGGTCAAAAACGTGGGCGAACTGCTCGATTTCGAGACCGAAAGCTATCCCCCGATCGCCGCCTCGACCGGTGATGCTACGGCCATGTCGCAGGCCGCCTTCTTCGCCAAGACCATCGCGGCGTATCCCTCCTCCGACCTGGCGAAGCGGTTCGCCGCGACATTGCAGTCCGCGCAGACCAATGGCGACACCGTCGCCCAGATCGAAGTCGAAGTGCAGAAGTTCTTCGCCGGCACCAAGTCATACGCGAATGCCGATTTCCAGTCCTACGTCGCCGCCACGACCTACATGTCGACTTTCCTCAAGCCGTGGGTTCCAGACGGTGGTACGTTGTATCTCTACAGCAGCGCCGACGCCGGCGACCCTTCAAAACCGAAGAACCAGCAGCCCAATCCCGGCTCCAACCAGGGTACGATTACATTCACCGCCGGCCCCGGCGCGGTCGATCCTACAGACCACAACAGCGGTTACACTGTTGAGCTCACGCCCGAGAGTGGCGGCTCACCGGTCAAACTCTACTTCGATAACAACCAGCTTGTCGACCAGATCACCGACGTGCCTTCCATCGCGCTGCAAGGCACGTGGGCGCTGAAGAGCACGTTTACTCAGAACGACTCGGACAACACGCTGTGGCCCATCTTCGTTGGCGTGGTGAGCGGGACGCAGGTCATCGCCGTTGCGCAGCCGCCTGAATCCGGCTGGAGCAAATTCTGGTCGGGCCTCACGTTCCAAAAGGTCATCAACATGTTTCTCGAAGGCATGGGCATCTGGATGGCGCTCGACTTCCTTAAAACGAAACTCTCCGGCAAGGAGAAGGCGCTCAACGAAGACAAGGCGAACGAGAACAGGGGCAAGGATCCGACTCCGGAGCAACAGCAGGATGCCAAGACGCAGTCCGATCAGATCGGCGACAAGGCGCAGCAAGAGCAGCAGCACGTCGCCGACCGGCTCGGCGAGAATGGCGGCAAGCCGAACGTTGAGGTCCCCCAGGAAAGCAGTATAGACACCGCCCAGACCAAATTCAAAGGGGAGCAGGTGGACACGCTCAAGGAGATGTCCACCGACTGCGTCGAATCGTCCATTAGCGAGTCCAGCTTCCAGTTGGAATCAGTTGCCGATATTGGAGTCAATCCAAGCATCGAGCAATCGGCGTCGAACCTGCAGAAGGCCAAAACCAGTCTCGAGGGCGGCGATCTGGCCAACGCGAAGACCAACCTGGCCGACGCCCGCACTAACCTCAACGAGGGCATCAAGGACCTGGATATTCCCGATAACGTGCTCGATTCGATCAAGGAATCGCAGACCGCGCAGACCGATTATGAGGAAACCAGCGATGAAATCGACTCCGAAGGCGAGGACGTCGAAGGCGGCGATGTGCCCGATATCGAGCCGGACATCTAACCGCGCCACCAGCTAACCCCAATGGCCGCGCCAGGCCCGTTGACGGCGCGGCGAGACAATGTCACCAGTCTGGACGGAGAGGATACAATGAGTCAGACTTACCCGTTTTCCGTCGTCAATCAGTACAGCCAGAAAGTCACCGTCTACTCGACATTCAATAAGACGGTGTCCAACCCGCCATCTTCCGATCCCTCCGATTACCTGCCGGTGTACACCGCGTTGGGGACCGTCGATCCGGGTCAGACAGGCAACTTCTCAACCGCGCAGTTGATCGAGCGCATCGTCGTCACGCGTGTGGCTGACGAGCTCCCGCTCAACCTCACTGTGCTCGATAATATCAGTGGCTCCGGCGGCCAGACGATCACTGTAACCACGGCTGGCGAAACGCTGGCCAACCAGGCGTTCAAGCTCTATCAGGCCGTCTGTTCACAGCCGTTTGCGCCGCTCTCGCTGCAGTTCAACGGCATCATGCTCAACGCCACCGATCCGGCGCAGTTGGATAGCCAGATTGTCGCCTTTTGCAACGCCAATGGCTACGCCGGCGTCAACATCGGCGCTTACTCCACCATCTGCTACTGGGCCACTTTTACTCTGTTCGCCTTCCCCGGCACTTACTTTGTGTATGAGCCACAGACCAACGGCACTAACTTCATTTTGCCCACCGTGCCCACGGGCACAATCACCATTGCCAACGGTGCGGCCGTCTATCAGCCGGCTGGCGGCGGCGCGCCGGTCGCGCTCACCCTTTCCCGCAGCCAGCTCACCAGCGCCAATGCAACTTCGACCTCTGGTGTGATGCTCACTGGCGTGGTCCGCGATCTTACGTGGGAAAACAAGCCAGGTCAGATCATCTACTGCTACACCGGCAAGATCGACGGCGTCAATGCCATTGCCCAGCCGTATCAGAATCCGTCCAATCCGTGGTGGGTTGTTACTTACGACCTGACCTATCTCGCTTTTCTTGGCGTGCAGTATTACATGATGGCCGATATGGCCGTGACCGTCCTCAAGACGCTTGGCCAGGGGGCAATCTGGCTCAAGAACAACATCGGCGAACTCGCCGGAAAGCTCAAGGATTGGATCAACAGCACCGGGGACGACGCGGCGCCGTTTTCCGAAGCAGGCGAGGCAGCCGAATCGATCAATGTGGATGTCGATGTGGACGTCGACGTGGATGTGGATGTGGACGTCGACGTGGATGTGGATGTGGATATCGACGTGGATATCGATATTGACGTGGACGTGGATTTCTTTGCCGTAGTCGATGTCGACGTGGACGTCGATATCGACGTCGATGTGGCGACCGACGTGGACGTTGTCACTGACGTGGATGTGGACGTGGATATAGACACCGATGTCGACGTCGAGCCCGGCTTCATCAGTAAGATGCTGCACAGCGTCGGTAAATGGATCTTCGAAAAGGCGTTCCCCGTGCTTGCGGAGAATCTCGCCATCACCATCGCCATGACCACCGCGCAGAAGATTCTCGAAGCCTGGAAGGACAAGGACGAACAGAGCCTCAAGGACCTGCAGCCGCGCCAGACCACCGGCCTGGGTCTGCTGCTGAATTACATGGTGAATCCGGCCAACTCCGTGTCCGCACGCTGGAAGACAATCGCCGATTACATTCAGCAGGACACGGCCGTGGATAACGCTTCATTGCAGTTATTGCTTGCCTCCGTGTTGACGACGAAGGATCCGCCGGAAGATCAGGCGGCGAATAACTGGCGCTGGTCGACTGCCGACCAGGATGCGCTGGTCGCACAGATGGCCACCAATACCGGGGCCAACACGTTCAAAGCATTCCAGACGCTGGCGGCCTACACTTACAAAGGCCAGACGCTGCCCATCAAGGTTGGCTGTCAGATCGGCGTCAAGTACCTGAAGCAGAGCGCCTAGACGGAGTACGCCATGGATCAGAGAAAGCAACTCCAAAACCCGTTCCCGAGCTTCCCCGCGCGCGCCGCGCATGACGCAGCCTGGGAAGAGCTGGCGCGCAACATCGCAGCAATGCCGCGGCTCTCAGCTGAGCCTCGCGAAGGCGAGCCGGCCGGACCGCGGGGGCAGTTGACCGTCATCGGTTCAGGGATCGAAACTGCGGGCTTCACCGATCTCGACGAGAGCCTCATCGAGGCCGCCGACAAGGTGTTCTACTGCGTCGCCGACCCCGCCACCGTCGTCTGGCTGAAGGCGCGGCGGCCCGATGCGTACGATCTGTACGTCCTCTACGACGAGGGCAAAGTGCGTTACATCACTTACATGCAGATGACCGAGGCACTGCTATATTACGTGCGCCAGGGTTTGAACGTTGTTGCCGTTTATTACGGCCACCCGGGCATCTTTGTGCTTTCTACGCACCGCGCCATACAGATCGCGCGGCGTGAAGGGCACTGCGCCACCATGCGGGCGAACGTCAGCGCGCTCGATACGCTGTGCGCCGATCTGGGTGTCGACCCGAGCCAGCCCGGCATGCAGACGTTTGAAGCCACGGACATGCTGATACGCGGACGCGCTCCGGATACCGGGCTCCACGTGGTGCTGTGGCAGGTCGGGGTCATCGGGGAACTGGGGTACCGCCGCGGCGGGTTCCTGAACACGGGGCTGTCGACGTTGATCGAGTATCTGCAGAGTTTTTACGGTAAAGATTACCCGGTCACCAATTACATCGGTTCGCGTTATCCTGGCGTTGTACCGGTAACTGAAGTGTACCGGCTGAGCCAGTTCCACGACCCCGAGCTGCAGAGCACGGTCACCGGCATCTCCACTTTCTATCTTGCGCCGAAGGATGTCGCGCCGGCGAACTTATCGATGATGGTGCGGCTGGGGCTCGCCACGCCTGGTTCCACGATCCGTCCGCAGGCGTCACCACTGCGCGAGATCGGCGGATATGGGGAACGTGAGTCGCCTGCGTTTGAGCAGTTCCGCACGTTCAAGGTGCCGCGCGGATATCACTGGCAGGAAGACACCGCGGCTGCGCGCTTCATTCTTGCCTTGCGCGCCGATGGCGAACTGCGCGAACTGTATTCGCGCGACCCGCTGGTGGCCGTCGGGCCGGATTGCTTCAGCGGGCTTTCCGCGCGTGAGCGATCAATGCTTGCGACACGCGACGCGGGGGCCGTGCAGCTTGCGGCCAAGGGGGCTGCCACGGTCAAATCCGTCAACACGCCGCTGCTGCATGAACTGGCCGCGGCTAAGCCGCTGGCCCGCTCCATGTACCGCGCGGCACGTCTGGCCGACTCTTCGACGCTCGCCGTGACGTTAGAATCGTGGGCTGCTTCGCATGGGCGATCAGCCGATGGCTGGCGTATGCTTGAGGATTGGGAGGCGTTGCGGCGGGGGAAACTGTTCATCTGGAACGGCGCGTATGTTTCGGCGGATCCACAGGTCATGATTTTTATCCTGGGCAACAAGCGCGATTCGCGTCAGGACCGGCTCTGGGTCAACGACGTTCTCATCCGCAACTTCCAGTTCCAGCACGGGCGCTTACGCTGGAAGGCTGCTCACGGCAATCCACACAACGGATTTGTCCACGTCGATTCGTCGCCTGCCGGAATTCGTCGGCTGACCGGCTCCATCTGGCCCGAGCGAGAGGAGGTTCCCGCGCGGCATCGTTTCTCGGCCAAAGAGGCAGATAGCGGCCGTTACCGGCTGTGCCAGTTTGTGGGCGACTATGAAGCCGGCGGAGCGCACTACCGCATTACCGTCTGTCATGATGAGGCGTCTGGGCCGTACGTTCGTGTCTTTTGCGATGGGCAACCGGTCGATGCACCGGTTGAGATCGAGCGTACGGGTCTCCGCATCGACGGTGCATTGATTCCGTTCCGGTCGCTGCTTCGCGATGGCCTTGTACCGCAGGCGTTGCGCGCGTCCTACGTGGCGCGTGGACGCATTCATCTACCTACTGTAGTGCGTGTTGGCGCTGATTCGCTGGAGATCGATGGACAGCTGGTTGCGGCGCACACCTGGCGTGGCGGAAAGTTGAAATGGAGCGGCGGCCCGGCCCCCTTCCCCACTGGCGAGCTGACGCTACTGATCGATCCCATCAGTCTGTTGCCCATGTGCTACGGAGCAGCCGGAGCGCCTGCTTTACCCATCACCGGGATGCAGCCGGCTGCGCCGCAGGACGAGTTACGCAAGCACGCCAATGAATTCGCTCTGCCGGGCTGGGCGTGGAATCACTTGGTGGATATCGCGCACTCATACAGCCACCGCGGCGGACTGTTTTTGTGGAACGCATGGGAGCGGCACAGCTTCACGCATCGCATCCTGCAGACCGTGCTCACACGGCAGAGGGCCGCGTGATAAACACCACCAATTCAGGTCTGCTCGCTTATTCCACCACTGAGTGGCCGTTTGCCGCCATTCTTTCGCGTGACGTTTTCAAGGTGAGGCAACTACACCGGCTGCACGAGTTTGTGCTGGAGAAGAAACAACGGTTGGGCGGAAAGCCGGAACTTACCTACGATGACAATCTGCGGATGCGCCGCCTTATGCAGGACTTGGGTGACGATTCGGCGTTCTACAAACTGTATCACGCTTTCATGTCGAAGGTCCTTTCGCCGGTTGCGGGTTGTCCGCTTTCCTATTCTAGCCATCCCAAAATGCGTGTGCACTTTGCCGGCACGCCCAGCGTCAGCGCCTTTCATGACGACGTCAGCGTCACCGGCCGCATTGACCAAGTCAATCTGTGGATCCCGTTCACCGATGTCGAAGGCTCGGCGTCGATGTGGGTTGAATCCGATTGCGGCTGTGGCGACTATGCTCCCGTCGCCGTCAAGTACGGCCAGGCGCTCATCTTCGACGGCGGCTATCTGAGCCACGGGACTTACCCCAACAACACCACCACCACCCGCATCAGCATGGATCTGCGGTTTTCCCTTAAGAATGGCCGCACGCGTGAAGACGGCATTTGGCTTCTGGATCGCGTGCTTTCGCGCCTTGCGGCGCGCAACTCGAAGTCGGTCGAATTTCATACAAGGGGGACTACATGACAAACTCAACCTTCTTAAACGCGGCAAGCCCCGGTCCGGGTTCAGCCGTTGTTATCACTTTTGGCCCCGACGGCAAGGCCGAAGCCAAGCACGTCGCCGCCAATTTTTCCAGGATGCAGTTCGCCCAGTCTGGCGCGGTCGTGGGAGGACAGCTGAACTTCACGTCTCAGAAGGCGGAAGATCAGACGGCGCTCAGTGCGAGTTCGGCGCAGTTCAACGCCAGCGGCAAGCCGTCAACGCTGCAATCGGCGATCAACGACCGCCGCACGGGCGTGCCGTACCGCAAGTTGGCGATCGATCTGAGCGGGCTTAGTTACTCGGTGGCAAATCGCATCGCAGCGGGCGAGATCAAGTTCAGTGCAAGCAACGCGGAGAATGCGGCGAAGGTCTCCGACGGCGCCGTGTCGTTCGCCTCTGAATCACTTGCCGCGCTCAACCTCACGCACTATGTTTCCGATGGCTCGGGCACCGTCGGTGGTTACTCCGGGATCAACTTCGCCAAGGCGCAGTTCCTCGGCGATCAGATTGTCGGCGGCCATGTCGAGATCTCCATCAAGAGCCCCAATAATCTTCCCACTTCGAACTCAAAGCTCCATTTCACGTCCGTGGGCTTGCCCACTTCAATGCACACCGACGTTTATTCCTCGAACGGGGCCGATTTAAAGGCGAGCACAGTTACCGATTTCAGCGCTGCTGTGTTCGATCCCCGCCGCCACATCTGGTCCGGCCAGGTCGCGGCCACCACATCCGACCCGCAAGGCCGCGTCAAGGCGCACGCCGTAGTCAAATACACCAACGGAGCGCCGGTTTCGGCCAAAAATCAGACATTCGGGCAGGCGGGCCAACTGCTCGCTTCGATCGAAACCGATTTTGCAGGCGCGCAGTTCAACAACCGCAACCATGTTGTCAATAGCAGTATCGCCGTGAGATGTTTCCGGCCTGATGGTTCGCTGCTGTCATCGGCGACGGTGACCTATGACGCTTCCGGCAACCCCGCGTCGCGCACCACTCATATGTACAAGGCCGATGGTGTCACCCCACTCTCAACGATAGTCCAGGATTATTCGGCGGCCGTCTTCGATCACCACCGCAAAGTTGTTAGCGGCCAGGTCAAGACTACCATCACGCCTGCCGGATGTTATGCGACCACACGGACCGTTCGTCTATATCAGGGATCGCACAACTACTCTGCCAAAACAGTCACGATGCTCGACGCCGCCGGGGCTCCCGTGCAGACTACCACCACCGTCCACCGCCCAGACGGCACGCTCGCCCAGACAGTGACCCATACCAGCTCGACGCTCGCCACGGTGACCCAGTACGGAATCGACGGAAAGACAGTAATCAAGACGTACACCGTCGATTACGGTGCCGCGTCCGTTTCGAACGGCAGGGTGATCGGTGGCTCCCTCGCGGTCCAATCCGTGTGCGGCGACCAGCGCCCGCTCGCGACGAGCAGACTTGCCTACCTGTCGTGATATTATTACGGGCGACTGGGCCGTGCGTGTGTTTGAAGGTAAGGGGTCGAAAAGGAATTTGTGCAAGCATGACCATTGAAAGATTCCTTTGTCACCGCACACGGAACATTCCCACTAGAACGGACCCAAGCCTTTGTAAGGGAGAGACGGAAAATGCGAAGCTTACAAGCTGAAAACCACAAATTCACGACGACGTGCTCTTGCGAGAATCCCATCGAATGTCTGCGACACATGTTTGTCGAGATGACGCAAAAGCGTCGAGTGGAGAAGGAGGGGCAGTGCCCCGCGCGGCGGCCGGTGTTTCTGCGCACGCATGGAATTCTGAGAGGGCAACTTCGCTTCTTAGATACTATCCCTCTTGGCTACCGGCATGGGCTCTTTGATAATGGCGGCGAGATTCATCCCGTGTACGTTCGGTATTCTTCAGACTTATCAGACGGCCGGCCTGACTGGATGAGTACCATTGGTGTGGGAATCAAAATCTTTGATATCCGTGGCGAGAAAGTGGTGAGTGATGACGGAGCCAACACTGCGGACTTTCTCCTTCAGAACGTTCCGTTCTTCTTTGTAGACAACGCCAGGGACATGTGCGAATTCACCAAAGCCAGCTTTGAAGGCTGGGGGGATGAATGGGTACGCGAGCACTCCCCTTCGACGAATGCGCTTCTGGATCAAATGGCCAAACCCATCCGTTCGGTGTTCGACACTCAAATGTGGAGTGTGGTGCCCTTTCGGCTTGGTGAAGGGTATTGCAAGTACATGCTACGTCCGGGCAGTTCTACTTTTGCAATGGATCCAGATATCAACGACCCGTGTTTCCTCGGTAAAGATTTAGCCGCGCGTCTCTTGGCGGGCCCAGCGACGCTGGATATGTACATTCAAAAACGGCCTGAACCAGGAACGTTCAGTCAGACCTACATTGACGAACATTTCCCACTCGATCAGGCGACCGTGATTTGGGATGAAAAGGCCGCGCCACCCGTTAAGGTAGCAACGATCGAACTCCCCAGTCAGGATATCAAGCAATTGGAGCAGGAGGTTTACGGGGATTGGTTGGCATTCAATATTGGACGTGTGCCGAAGGGGAACGAGCCGGTTGGGAGCATTGCTGAGGCCCGCATGAGTATTTACCAGACCAGTGCCAATTATCGGCGGGAAACGAATGGGCAGCCGACGCCGGAGCCCAGCGAACCCGGTCAGCCTGAGATCCAGAATCCCCAATGTCCTTTCCCGCATCACCCTGCGCAAGAACAGCCCAAAGCCCTCACTAAAGAGCAAATTGAGCAGATCACCCACGTACGAATTCACCCTGGTATTGGTGTTGCGCGTCTGGGCAACAGCACATCGGAGTACGCTATCGGCCCTGAAGTGCTGCACCCAAAACAGACGGAGTTTGGTGCCACTCGTGATGCGGGTGGTGCGATCAAGCGGCAGGCAGCACGGTTCCGTGTCTATGGGTACGATAAGTATGGCAACGTGGTGGCCGAAATACATCAGTCCTCCAATTCCAGTATTGAGTGGTCTGTGCACGTCGCCAACCGTAAGGCTCAGTGGTACGAATTCAACGCGGCGATGGACATCCCCGCGACAAAGAACATCTCAGTTCCACTTCGCAATCCAGACGTTAAAGGCAGCGGTCGTGCCGCCTTGTGCATTGATCCAGGCGAGAAGAAGATCATGGGGATCAGCATGAACGATTCGAGCTATGTATTGACCGGAGCCTTTCAAGGCACCACGGTAACGCTGGGGGAGCTACGGACAGATGCGGTGGGCCGCTTGCTGTTCCTGCCTGGGTTCGGTGTTTCAGGTAGCCCATCCCAACAGCCTGTCTATAACCCCGCGGTACCAAGCAGCTTCAACAATGCATCCGGGTGGTATGACGACATGTCAGATGGCCCCGTACGAGCACGTGTTATCCTGGGCGATTGCGAGTACGAGGCCGACGCAGCGTGGGTTACGGCGGCGCCGCCAAACTACGCGCCTGACTTAACGGGCTTCCGCAATCTGGATGATCTGCTGCGGGGCGTATACATCGAGAGCGGCCTTTTGGAGGTTCCGAATCGAGTTTCATTCCAGGAGCACGTGCGTCCGATTTTGGAGAGACTGAACAAGTTGCAATGGGTCAACAAGGGGTTCCTCGCGCTGTATGGTGCGGGAGCGCCGATGAACTTTAGTGATCCCCAGTTGATGGACAAATTAGGGACTCCTCCAGAAAGCAGTCTCTATCCCGACCCCTATGCCGAACTTCGCAGAGTCGTCTACAACAGCTTCCGGACCACCACGGGAACGACACCCGCCATGTCGGCATGGCCACCGATGTATGGGGATACATTTGGGTATTCCGACCCGGCAAACAGTACTGAGGTGGCAGCACAAACATATTTCCGCTTGCCCGCATATTTCGACTACATTCTGAGCGCATGGGTGAAGGGACAGTTTGTGGGGGACTACGACTCGGAATTCACGCAGCCAGACACACTCGATGACGTAGACCTGCAAAAGCAGCCTGAGATACTTGATCGAGCCGCCATGCACTTTTGCCTTGCTGACGCGATGCATCCAGGCTGTGAACTGACTTGGCCGATGCGACATGCCTCCATGTACCGGGCTCCATACCGCTTACGAATGAGGGCTCATGGAGTAGCCGAACCAAGCTATGGCAGCACTCTCACTCAGGCAGACGTATTGAGGGTCAATGGACCACTATATGATCAGGGGCCTGGTGATCTGACGCGTTGGATGGCGATTCCATGGCAAGGAGACACAGCCTATTGCCGCTCAGGGTATGATATGGAATACGATCCGTACCTACCGACGTTCTGGCCTGCGCGTGTGCCGAACCAGGTGTTGACCTTGGCAGATTATGAAACCCTGTGTGACGAGAAACGACCAATGCCTGTTAGGGTCGCCTCGTTCTACAATCGTCCAAGCTGGTTACGGCAGTTGCCGGCACAAAGCTCAGCGCCTGATCAGATGATGTACGTGATTCAGCATTTCGGCGAAATGGGTATTCTCGAAGCAAAGCCGCGTCCAGCGGACATGGCTTGGCTACCAGAATTTCTCTATGTTGAAAACCTGACGGCTGTCAAACAAGCTGAGATGAGAGTGGCCCACCAGCTCTTTGCTGAACGGTATCCGGAACTTGGGCCACACGACCGGCTGTTAGCCGAAGCAGGTTGGTTCAGCGAAGAACAGCGCAACGAATTTCTCACCATTAAGATGAGAGGGAATTGACAGGCTCTGTGCTATATGACGTGATTGTGGCTGGTGCCGGCCCAGCTGGGGTGGCTGCCGCCACGGTTGCCAGTCAAGCAGGATTTCGGGTGTGTCTATTGGGTGAGACCAGCGGACAGCAGTTGAAAGTTGGCGAGTCCCTTCCAGGGGCTGCACTTCGCTTGCTGCGAAGATTAGGCATTCTACATCTCTCAAGCATACTACGCAGCGATGAGTTCAAACCTTGTGTGGCGAATGCCTCAATGTGGGGCAGCGACGTGTGGATCTACAGAGATGCAATTGCCAATCCTGAGGGAGGTGGCTTTCACATTTTACGACATCGATTTGATGCAGCATTGCTGGACCACGCGATTTCAGTAGGTGTAGACTTCGTGCCGGCAAAACTAAATTCTGTATCCCAGGGAGGCGGGTCGCACGTACTGGTCACGGCTGCAGGAATAGGAATGTTATCTGGCCGATTTGTGGTGGATGCCACTGGGCGTGCTGCGGCTGTAAGTACGAAGCTGGGCGTACGGAGAAAACGGGTAAGTGAGCAAACTGCTGCAGTAGGCTGGTTTCGCCATAGTGATCAAGATGCAGACAGCACGACCCGTGTGAAGGGAGTTCAGGACGGCTGGTGGTACACGGCAAGGCTTCCTCAAGGATTACGGGTCATCATCTTTCACGGTCTTTCAACTGAGGTCTCGAGACTGAAGAAACTACCAGATCGATTTGTGGAGTGGGCGAATGATGTGCACCTCGTGCCCTATAACTTGTCACTGGACCATGCTGTTCGACCTATAAAATGTGTGGATGCGAGTATGGGGATATGCGAGTGCATTGCAGAGGCCACTTGGCTGGCGGTTGGCGATGCGGCACTTTCCTTTGACCCGTTGTCCTCCCAAGGTTTATTGTTTGCGTTGTATAGCGGCATACGTGGTGGGGAGACCGTCATACAGTGCCTTGCTCATCCAGCCTCCATCCAATCTGCCCTGAGTGAGTATCGGGTGAAGGTCCGCAGGGTGTTTGAATCCAATCAACTGACGCGACGCCTGTTTTACGAGAGCGAACGCCGGTTTTTTGAGAGTGCTTACTGGAGGACCCAGCGGGGAAATTGAGCTGAAGCGATATGATATTTCCTGGGTCTTCTCCTTCCCAAGTGAGTGATTTGGGCCTGATCTCATATTGGGTCGAGCATGCAGGTGAGTGAAGGTAAAAAGGACTCAAAGAGGGTCAAGACTTACAATCCCACAGGATGATGAGATCACATGCCACCCACTACCGCCTGTTCCATCCTCGCCGGCGGCCCTGTCCCTCAATGTGGCCTCCGCCTGCACCTATCGCGGCCAGCGACGCAGATAGGTCCCGATGCGGGTCGAAGCTGCACTGCGCTCATAAGACTGTGACACCTTCGCCAGACACCGCACCACCGCGACACTGTCCGAGGAAAACCGAAAGTCCAGGACATCGAACCCTCGCGCGATGCGCCCAATGATCGTCTTGTCCGAATGCTGACGCACCAACAGATCGGCCCTTACCTCATTCACATGGCGTAAGAGAGGATGTCATACGCATTGACTTACTCATTTGAAGCGGCTCCCCTCTAGCGCGTGCTACTGCCTGCAACTCCCCACCGAAGCTTATCCCTTTCCCCTTGAAAAATTACTAGTGGTTGGGCGGGAAACGGCTGAATCGGAGGACCACTAAAGCCGTCGGCTCCCTGACTAGAGGCGATTCGGGGCTAGAGCCATTCGGCCCAGGGCCAAAAGATTCTTAGCCTCAACTTCGAAACCTCCTGCTCATTAGTGTCATTTCTACGTGACTCGTCCTCGTTCGTACTCTCTCGCTCATGAATACATCCAATTCACGATCCGCGCATCCTTGCATCTGGCGCGGCGATTCGGGTACTGCTCCTTCGTCTTGCGAACTGTTTACGACGAAGGAGCCTGAACCGACTGCCTCATCTATCACCTTTACCGCTCAACACTAGAGTCCCCTCCTGTCCTCTGCTGACCGCTCGTGACCCCTCGCGGGTACTTTCGTGAAGTCCGTCAGCTTCAGTAGGGTCGGGACCATATTGAGCCGCCGCGACACGAGGAAGCGCATGCACGCACCCTGGCTGACCATTCATGAACTGGCCAAGGCCCTCAAAGTGAGCACCAAAACCGTACGCCGGGCCTATCTCCGTGGCGAGATCCCGGTGCAGCGCATCTTTCGGTTCGTCCGGTTCGACCTCGAACAGGTCAAGGAGGCCATGCGGCGAAACGGCGAGACCTACATTGAGGCTGGACCGAGGAACGGAGCGAGCCGCCGCGCGCCCGGCGGCGCCAGCCGACGGCGCGACGGGCAGGAAAGCCCCCGCATAGTCAAACGGGGGCGCAAATTCCAACCACGTCCACGGAGGTCTGTATGAGTACCTGGTCCATGTCGATTGGATGGCTTCGGTTTACCGTTCCTTCTTCCACGGTGGAGACTCTCAAGAGAGTACTCGGTGAGGGGGACTGGATCCGAGACGAAAAGGGCTATGAAGGCTATCGCGAGGTCTGGATCTGTCGCGGCAATGACAGCGGCTATGGCCGGATTGCCACCGGAGCCAAACGTGCGCCTCGAGAAGTCCATGTCGATCTCTCCCAAGAACTGATCAGTCACTGGAGCTACGACAAGTTTCATCAGCTCGCGGCGTGGGTCTTCGATCAGAAGGGACACTTTGGTCGGATCGATGTCGCCCTCGATGATCGCCTGGGCGTGATCGACGTCGACGGCGTCTACGAGGCCGTGGCGAAGGGCCACTGTGTCTCACATTTCCGGCAGTGCCGGATCATTGGCGGGCTGGATGTGCCATCGGGGGCTGACCGAGGGAAGACGCTGGCCCTGGGCTCTCGCCAGTCAGAGAGCTATCTCCGGATCTACGACAAGGCCGCGGAACAACGAGCCAAAGAGAAGCCGGTCGACGGCCCCTGGATGCGCTGGGAGATGGAGTGGAAGCGGGAACGGGCCCAAGCCGTGGGCCTGGCCTTGTCTACCCTCGATCAAGAGTCGTTTCAGAAATATATCGTCGGGGTGTTTCGCACTGCCGTGGATTTCCGGGCCTGCACGAGAGCGGACGATCCGAAGGATCGCTATTACGCGCCCATCTTAGGTTGGTGGAAGACCCTCACGGAGGGCATGGCTCGGGCCAAGCTGGCGATCGTGCAGGCGGTCAAGACGATCGAACAGGTCAAACGCTGGGCGGAGAAGAGCTTGGCCCCCACCTTAAGCCTGCTCTGTGCCCATCCCGAAGCCGGGGAACGGTGGCTCGTCAGGACCATCGTTGATGGCGTGGATCGCTGGCGCAGCAAACATCTCGCGCTCTTACAGAACGGTCGAGATCTCGAGAACACGAAACGCCGGCTGCACTGGTGGAATCCCCGGGACGGATTCTCCGCGGCGTATGGCAGCGGGATGGCCTAACCAGCACCGCGCACACAAGTCCTGAATGAGGACTCACACTACGGAGGACGTCATGAAACAGACTTCGAGCCAGACAGTGAAACTCCTCAATGAGGAACGAGCCCTCCTCATGAGTCTCGCGGCGAAACGAGACGCCAGTTATTCCGACATCCTGCGGCTGGGACTCTATCAGCTCGCCAAACTTGATGGACTGGAGGCGCTCTTACTACAGGCCGTCCAGGCGCGTCTCGAGCATGTGTGTGAGGTCGAGGCCGTGTGGCAGGGCGTTCGCGTGAATGAGCCTGCCGCAGCCCACCACTTAACGGACGGATCACGTCAGACAGCGGTACAGACGGGAGGCAGCTGATGGCGACAGATCCTTCGAATCCCATGCGTACACGAGCCGGCGCTCGAACCACTCAGACGAAGCGGTCCGGAGTGGATGGCGAACGCCGGGTCCTCTGCCGTCGCTGCCAGAGCGGGGTGCTCTCGCTGTTCATGTGTGGCCCCCGATTGCGTGGCCGTTGTCAGGACTGCGGCACCGTGTGGGTCTATGTGTGGTCCTGCACTAAGCAGGGCTGGTTTCCATGGTCCAACTCATAACAATCAACCAGGAGGAATGACATGTCGAAGTTTGTCGCAACGTGCGTGGTGATGGGTGTCAAGGCGAGACCGAGTCAGGACGGCACCCGGACCTTCCGGAATGCCGTGCTCTATTTCGAGGAGGACACGACCACCTTGGAAGCGAACATCTCTGAGGACCACGAGGCCCTCTATAAGCAGATGGAAGCCAACAAGATGAAACTGGCCCAAGTCACGGTGAATCTCCGCGAGTTTAAAGGCCAACGGTTTATCGACATCACCGGCTACCAGCCGATCACGCAGGGGGCAACAGCGGGCTCCCACGGGCATCCAAGCAAGTAAGGCGTGAGACGGTCTTTCATGATCTTCACCGATCTGACCTTGGAGCAACAACTCACATGGACGATGTTCTATCTCGCGTGTTTTCTCACCGGCCTGCTGTCCGGGCGGCTCTAAGCCTCAGTACGTACAGTCTCTTTCTGTACGTCCTGGGCGTCATGGTGTGCTGGGCGCCGGCAACTGCGTTGGCGGGCTCCTATGCGCGAATCGCCACCCCGGCCGCCCAGGCGGTGACACTGGCGGCGCAGCGGGGGGCGATCAGTACGGCGCTCGGCAGTGCGATTGCCCAGGCGAGTGGCACGAGTGTCGCGGTGCGGCTGGTCACGGCCGGGGCCGGGGGCTGGCCGGTCTTGGGCGTGCTCGCGGGATTGACGCTGCTGTCCGTGGCGCTCAATAACGGGCAAGTGGCCGAGATCAAGAACGCCACGGCTGGCCCGAGTGGGGTGTCGGTGGATGGGGTGGTGGTCCCGCAGGGCACGTTGCATCCGTGTCCCGGCCATCCGGATTGTGACGCCAGCGCCGCACAAGGGATTTCCATCCCCACCACGTATTGCCTCACGGGTCCGCCCTATCCGACGGTGCCGGCCGGATGGCAAGGCTGGTTTCTCAAGCCGTCGGGGTGTTGGGCCTATCCTGAGCCGGGAGCGTCTCCCGGTGTCCTCGTGCCCGGGCTGCCCGCCACGCCGCAACAGGTGACGGACTATCTCAATAACCTTCCAAGCAGTGATCCGAATTCCATCGACAGTAATGCCTCGCCCGTTGGGTCGGGGCACACGGCACCCGGCGCCGATTCCGTGACCACGATCCCCATCGATTCCACGGACGTGTCGACTCAGGTGGTCCCCGCCTCACAGGTGACCCCCGATGATGTCGTGGTCAACTCGGATGCGACGCCACCGGCGGGAACCCAGACGACCTCCAGCACCACCCAACAGACGACCACAACCACCACCACGACGACGAATCCCGATGGCTCCACGACGACGCAGGATGACAGCACCACGACCGTGCAATGTTCCACAGGGGAGCATGACCTCCGCTCGTTCGGCTCCATCCTCGACGAGCATCTTACGACGTGGAGAGGATCCGGGATTGCGGGACAACTCGCCTTGCTCCAGTCCCTCACCTGGCCGTCGGATCTGCCGACGATCGCGCTGAACTCCTCCCTATTGGGAAATTTCTCCGTCAACTTTAATGACTGGTCGACCATGTTCCTGGCCCTCCGGGCCATCGTCATCGCCGGGGCGAGTTTCGCGGCTTATCGCATCATCTTTGTAGGGAACAGCTAAGCCATGACGGCCCTCTTGAACCTCATCTACTGTTTTCTCCTCGATATGATCCTCTCCTTCGCCGATGTCTGGAAGGGGGGTTGGGATTCGGTCCTCAGCGTGGCCGATCAGCTCTTGGCCTCGGTCGGGACTGGTTCCCTGAGTGCACCCGTCATCCCCATGCAATACACCTGGGTCCTCGGAGCCACCGGCATGAGTCAGGCCGTGGCGATCATCGCCTCCGCGATGTTGGTCCGGTTCACGTTGCAAGCGATTCCCTTTGTCCGGTGGGGCTCATGATCACCTTACTCGAAGGCACCCCTGGCAGTGGGAAGTCCTATTATGCGGTGGCGGACTATCTCTTGCCCTGGCTTCGGGCTGGGCGTCGTCTCTACGTCGCGGTGGATGGGTTCTATCTGGATCGGCTGGCCCTCTTCGAAGGGCGACCGCTTCCGGAGATCCAGAAACAAGTGACCCTCTGGACCGAGCGAACAGCCATTCCCTCGCTCCTCCTCTCGATTGAACCAGGCTCGGCGGTCTGCCTCGACGAGGCCCAGACAATCTTCCGGGCGAAGGAGAAGGTGCCGGGGGAGATCCTGCGGTGGCTCGAGACGCATCGCCATTATGGCGTGGATCTGCTGCTCATGGCCCAAGACTATCGGCAACTGACCTCGGGCGTGACCCGCTTGGTGGAGAGCACGATCAAGTTTCGCCGCATGGAACGGTTCGGGATGCGCCGACGCTTCCAGGGTTTTGTCCGGGGTAATCCGGAAGAGACCGAGGTCATCCGCACCCTCATCGGACGCTACGAGCCCAAGATCTACGCCTACTATTCCAGTTATGCGACAGGTGGCATCACGGAGGAACGACGGATGAAAACGATCCTCTCAAGTCCCTTGCTTTTAGTCGGGCTGGTGGGTCTCATCGGAGCCCTTGGCTTCATCGGGTGGGGGACGTGGTTCTCGGGGACGAAGCCCTCCGCCGCGCAGCTTCCCCCTCCACCGAACAATGGGAAGCCCGTGTTTGTGCCACCAGCGGAGAACCAGTCAGCAATCGACAGCATCGCACCTCCATCAGCGACGAGTCCAAGTCTTGTCACTCAGGAACGACTGCGCATTGAAGGCGGCATCGTCATGAATGGCAAGGCCTACTGGGTCGATGCGCAGGGGCGCATTCTAACCGCCGGTCAGATCACCGCCTTGGTCGGGGCGCCAGTGACGGAGCAGATCGTGAATGGCGTTCCTTCTCTCGTGTCTGATCGGATTGTCTGGGGTGGCGAAGGGAGTCCACCGGTTCTTCCTCAACTGCTGGCTCGGCAACCGCTCGATGAGGTGGCTGCCGAGTCGTCACCACTGCTCAATGAGCAAGAGAACAAGCCGGATGTGAAATGTATCGGCGTCGATAACCAGGAGCGTGCGTGCGATGGATCAAGCCGCGATTGATGCCGCGGTCTTCTGGGCAGCGGCTCTGTATCTCGGGGGCTTCACGGTCGGCATCATCGTGCGGTTGATGCTGGGTCCGTACTTGTAGCCCAGAAAGGAGGTGAGGCATATGAAGAAGTTCTGGCAAGGTCTCTCCGTGGCCGTCCTCGGGACCCTGATCGGCGCACACACCGCGCTGGCGCAGGTGTTCCCGGTGGATACGGCCAGCACCACGACGATCTCCAACGTGAAGGCCGATATTGTGGCCTGGGGCGTCGTGTTCATCGGGGTGGCGCTCACGATCTACGCCTATAAGCGGGTCAAATCGCTGGTCCACTAAGGCGTCGGCCGAGTGGCTCCTGCAACGCGTGGCAGGAGCTGCTCTGTGAACGCGAGAGAATGAACGAGAAGAAGCAGAAGAGAACGTCATCGACGACAACGGACGAAGGACGACGACGCGAAAGATAGAGGACAACATCATGGTGTGGGCCACGGTCGCATCGGATCTGCAGCAACTGGGCAACGCCCTCTCGGCGGACATCATCGGCTGGGGAGCGGCAGTCATCGGGATCGCGCTGACAGCCTCCGCGGTGCTCTGGGTCTTGCGGATTCTCCGGAGCTGACCCTCAGGGCCAGCCGTCGTCGGCAAAGCTGAAATGACGTGCCTCCCCGAGGATGACATGATCCAACAACGTAATGCCCAACAGGTCCCCGACCTCCCTCAGTCGTTTGGTCAAGAGTCGGTCTTCCTGACTGGGCGTGGCGTCTCCCGAGGGATGGTTATGGCTGGCCAACCAGGCCGCGGCGTTCATCATGATCAGTGGCTTGAACACTTCTCGCGGATGGACGATCGAGAGCGTCAATGTGCCGACCGACACCAGATTGATTCCGATGACGCGATGTTTGGCATCGAGTCCGCAGACGAGGAAGTGCTCACGATCGAGGCCCTCAAAACAGGGCCGGAACAATTGGACGGCGGTGATCGAATCACGAATGGGTTCAGCCGCCCCGGTTCCCTCCGTCTCACAGACGAGCGTGACCCGATACCGAGGGGCTCGATACGGCTCCGATGGCCTGATGGATTCCAATGGCTGACTGGCTGCTGCTGCGAGTCGCGCTGCGTTCTTCATCCGAGTTCCTCCTTCAACAATGTGCCCCACCCCGCACAACACACGGGGGTGGGGCAGAAGGAGGACGAGGGCGGAGCGTCTCGCAGCGGGCAGGCCTGGACGGAGAGAAGAACGGACAGAGTGACTTCTGGAAGGCCTGATCCGCTGCTCCCCCGCGAGAGCCCGCCCCCGCTGGGAGCTCAGTCTTCACTCCGTGCCGGCGGCGACGCGGGCGCATCCCGGGGACAAGGGGGTGTCGCCAGACTCCCCCGATTGAATAGCGATAACAGGTGACGCCATGTTATTGACGGTGAAGGAACTTGCAGAGCAGCTCCATATCAAACCGGCGACCCTGTATGCGTGGGCGGCACACAACAAGATCCCCTGCCTGAGGATCCATGGCCTCCTGCGGTTTGACCGGCAGACGATTCATGACTGGCTCCGCTCCTTCGGAGTGAGCAGACACAATCAGGGATTGGTCATTGGACGCCCGCATAGGACGAGCGACTCTGTAGATGCCCTGATTGCGAGCGCGAAGCGGGCTGCCTATACTGCCCACCACGGGGAAACCAGACCGAAATCAAGCCTCATCGGAAAGGAGGAGGACGATGGGGCTCGTGAAGCGTAATCACGTCTGGTGGATGAGTTTCATGTATCAAGGGCGCCAGGTTCGTCGCAGCACAGGGACGACGGACAAACGATTGGCGGAATCGATCCTGTGCAAAGTGAAGGTGCAAATTGCCGAGGGACAGTTCTTTGAGCGGCGTGAGGAACAGGAGCGGACGTTTCAAGAGATGATGGATCGCTATGTCCAGGAACGTGCCGTGATGAAAGCGCCAAAGAGTCGCGAGCGCGATCGGGCCGCGTTACATCATCTCCTGCCAGTGTTCGGGGACAAGATCCTGGCTGAGATTTCGGCGAAGTTGCTGGCCGCCTATAAGGCCCAGCGACGGATCGAGCGAGCTGCTCCTGCGACAATCAACAAAGAGCTGCAGCTGGTCCGTCATGCGTTCAATCTGGCGATGCGCGAATGGGAATGGTGCCGGGAGAACCCCATGCATCGGGTGTCGATGGAGCCTGTGCGAAATGAAGTGGATCGTTGGTTGACGGCTGATGAAGAGGACCGTCTCCTTGCCGCTTCGTCGCCCTGGCTTCAAGAGATCATCCGCTTTGCGCTCAACACCGGGATGAGACAGGGGGAGATCCTCAACCTCCAATGGCAGGATGTGGATTTCACCCGTGGGACGCTCATCGTGATGAAGAGCAAGAATGGCACACGGCGCACCATTCCATTGAACAGCACGGTGTACGAGTTGCTGGCCGCCAAACAAGCTGTCACAGGGGCATCATCAGGACCGGTCTTCAAGACGCCGCTGGGCAATAGGCTCAAAGTGCGATTCTTAGTGCGGGAGTTTTGTGAAGCACGGGATCTGGCCGGGATTCCCGATTTCCGCTTCCATGACATGCGGCACACGTTCGCGACTCGTTTGGTGCAACGTGGGATTGATTTGTACAAGGTCCAACGGCTGCTCGGTCACAAGACCGGGACCATGACGCAGCGCTACGCCCATCATTCGCCGGAGAGCTTGCGGGATGGCGTGAACGTGTTGGAAGAGGCTCGGCAGGACCGCGTTAGCACAAAACTAGCACAAGGCTAAGGGACAACACGTATGGTGGGGCAGGGTCATCACGCTAACTTGTTGATTGTAGTGGTGAGCCGGCTGGGACTCGAACCCAGGGCCCTCGCCTTAAAAGGGCGATGCTCTACCGACTGAGCTACCGGCTCGAATAGGGGCTACTAAGGTATTGATATTGTTTATATTTTAAGACGTTTTCCCTTAGAGTATACTTGGAGTGGGATCTTATTAACACCACAATACTCTTCGATGTCTCTAGTCGTCAAGGAATCCCTCATCAAACTTCGGGATGGACGTTTACATCTCTACCAACAGAACGACTCAAAGAACTGGTTATGGCGCACTTTCATCAACGGTAAGTACGTAGTTCGTTCCACCAAAAACGACAACCTTGCGCTTGCAAGATCCATCGCTGAACACGAATACGACAAACTGCGCTTTCAAACTACCACACCGAACGGAACAGTAGCACACAGTTGGGATGAATGTGAACGTGGATTTCTCAACTCGCTAGCCCATCGCGAATCTGGGAGACCAGTTCTTGCTAGAAACTATAAGGTCAAGTTGGGCATTCTGAGGCAGTATTTTCACACCTATCCGATTCACACGATCAAGACCAGAGATATTCACGGGTATGTTCAGTGGAGAAGACATAGCTATCAACCACCTTATAATAACTATCACTCTCAAACAGTTTCCGATAAGACCTTACGATCCGACTTCCTTGCGCTCCGACAAGTCTTAAAATATGCAAAGGAGGAAGAATGGATTACGGCAATCCCCGGTTTCCCCACACTAGAGGTAAAGCCTCGTCCTGGGGGCTGGTTCACTCAGGAGGAGTTAGAAAAACTATTCACTCATAGTCATCACTTGATTAATCAGCACGACGGCGTATCTGACGAGGAACATACGCAAAGAGTTTATACTGATTGCTACATGAAGTGGCTTCTCTATACGGGCATGAGAGTAGATGAAGCTCTACGAGTCCAATTCCAGGATGTAACAGTCCAAGACCCTGACCTACTTGAATCCCTCCAGGATCGTTGTCTTTTTGTACTAGTCAAACATGGGAAGCTCAGTTATCGCAAAGATCCAAGCGAGATGATTGGACTCGCTCCGGGTGTGCTAGCTTTCTCCAAACTGAAAGAGATCACACCTAATTGGCAACCGAAAGATCGACTATTCGGTAGAAATCCTCGCGAGAGAGTTCAAGAACTTTTCGCGAAAGCAGGAGTGCTGTATGACGAGAGGGGTCAGCAGCGTACTGCTAAAAGTTTTCGTCATACGTACATAATGAGAAGTCTGATTGCTGGCGTGGATGCCTACGTCCTCGCGAAGAATTGCCGAACAAGTGTAAAAATGATTGAGGAATATTACGGCAGCTATCTTACGGCAAGAATGAAACGACTTGAACTGACAAAGATGTTCGCACCGGTCAAACTTGAGGGGGTGGATGAATGAGAGTCGCTATCTATGGACGTGTCTCAACGACTGGACAATCTACCGATGTGCAACTTCAGGAATGTCGCGCATACGCAAATCGCTGTGGATATCAAGTCGTTGGAGAGTACTGTGACACGATCAGCGGAACAACGGGCAAGGATGACCGTCCCGCATTGACCAGACTCTTGGAGGATGCGTTTGCCAGGAAGTTCGATGCCGTGGTTATTTACAGCATCGATCGGCTTGGAAGATCACTCAAAAATTGTTTAGAAATTCTGGAGTCGCTCAAGGTGCATCGAACCGATTTCATCAGCATCAAGCAACAGATCGATACCAGTTCCCCAACCGGGCAATTGATCTTCAATCTCTTCGCGTGTCTGGCATCCTACGAACGGACCCAGATCCTTGAGAGAACGGCGTTAGGTCGCGAACGAGCGAAGGCGCGGGGGGTGAAGTTTGGGCGTCCATCCAAGATGAATGAAAGTGTTGCTGAAGCGGTGCGATTGCTTCGGGAGAGGGGGGCGGGGATCAAAGACATTGCGAAATCGCTTCAGATCGGCGTGGGAAGTGTCTATAAAGCACTCAGGACAGCGGCGTAAATCCGTTGGTAGTTGACAGTACTTACTAGGGGAAGTAGCCTTACCCGAACCACAACATATTGAAAGCAGAGTATTTATTCTGCAACCCTCAGATATACGGAGCTTTTTTCAGTACGAGATGAACAAATAAGGAGACTCCATGGACCGCGTAGATTACGAGTCGGTTGTGATTCAGGACCTCCTAAACTTCTACTCCCGTCAAGAGTTAAACATAACTCCTTGGTATCAACGCCGCGCCGTTTGGAATCAGCCGCAAAAGGCGTATCTCATAAACACCGTTCACGAAAAGAAGCCCGTCCCAAGTATTTACATTCGACACACCATTGACCTTGATCATGAGCGAAGCATCAAGGAAGTAGTCGATGGTCAGCAACGTGTGCGGTGCTTTATCGAGTATAAAGAAGATAAGTTTCCCGCCCCCCATCCAAACCACAAGAAGCACGTGAAGTACTCAGATCTGAGCAAGGAGGAAAAGACTCGGTTTCTTTTAACGGCACTTTCTGTTGGATATTTAGTTAATGCAACGGATGGGGATGTAATCGAAATTTTTGCGCGAATTAACTCGGTAGCAAAAACACTAAATCCTCAAGAAAAACGGAATGCTCAATTTAGTGGTGAGTTTAAGAGGTTTACCCTTAAGGAAGCAGTCGATCGCCTGCCATTCTGGCGACGGTTTGGGATTTTCACTGATAATGATATATCCCGCATGGCTGAAGTCCAATTTGCATCGGACTTGGTTATGAATCTAAGGGAGGGGTTGCAGGACTTTTCCGCTCCTCGCCTCACCACATATTACAGGACTTATGATGAGGAATTTCCAGACCAAGATCTTCTCAAGAAGAGACTCGAACGAATCTATTCGCAATTACTAGAACAAGGCGACCATTTAAAAGGCACCATTTTCTGTCGCCCGCAAATCCTTTTCAGCCTCATGTTAATTCTGGACAAGAAGGGTTCGCTACCAAAGCAGAAGGTTGAACAATGCATAACTGATCTGGATTCCAAATTTGAAGCAGTCCGGTCGGGAGATACTCCTTCTGCTCTCACTACTGATGTATACGAGGCGTTTAGCTCGGGAAACATGCATAGAATAAAGTACCGCAAAAAACGGGATGCCGTTATCAAGAGGTATCTCGCCTGATGGCAGTACCTCTCCTGGCTGTTGACTCCAAAGAATTCTCTTCCCAAAGTCTAAGGTTAGAATCTCTACTCATTTCTATTTCGGTCTTACCGCCTAACCATAGGAAGTTAGTTGCTGAAATCGCGTTAGTCCGCCTGTTCTTATTGGTGCAAAATACGATTCGGTCTATTTCCGCCAAGATTCTCTGCGGGGCGAGTTATTGCGATTCCTCTGAACCGAAGTGTTTGGTTAGATCTAGGACGATAAGAGGAGCCTATGACCTCATGCGCTCACATTCTAGGTCCACACCTAAAAAAAGGTTATCGTGGGGTGAATCATCGGAAATACGGGACAACCTGGAATTGACATTATCAGAGACAGATCCTTTTTTTGTAACCGTTATGAATCATGGCACATTACTGGTAGACATGCGCTACATCCGTAATCATATTGTGCATTACAACGACACCACTCTTAGCCACTTTAGGAAGATGGTTCGGAAACACTACGGGGGACTAAAACAAGGCATTACACCCGGTTTGCTTCTTCTTACGACAAAGTTGGGCACCAAACCACTGCTCCAACAGTACTTAATAGAAAGTAGGGTGCTGATTAAGTCATTGGTTAGAGGTTAACTTTGGTACGGAAGTCTCCTTTCCACACTGGGATCTGTCCATAGAGCACTCAGGACAGTGGCGTAGGACGGTTCCTGGGGGTTCTAAAGTCGTTCTAGTGCATTCCCTGTCTCTTCCCCTGCATATACCCCTTCCCCCAGGCAAACCCGTTATCTGACAGGTGCCAGATCTGACAAGTCCGATTTCTTCTTTTGTCGAGCTTTCCTGTAAATCCACGGGGGAATGGGTGCGGGATCATTCCAAAGCCCCCTTCTTGCTTGACGGGCTTCAGTCTCCAGGGCTTCTAATTCGGTATCATTAGGGGCATAGTCTCGATACCACCAGCACCATCCATTCCTGACGAGTTCATGGTTCAGGTTTCTTCCGTCTAGCAGGTCTACCGTTGCCAATGTGCGTTTAAAGCGATCCTTGCTAGTACTGTGAACGATAACTTGACGCCCGAAAGAGAGGTCGGAAGTTGCTTGCTTTGCTCGTTGACCGAAGGCTTGACCTTTTTCAGGGCAGTCAATGCCGCTCAGACGGACTTGTTCAGCCCGTCCCTTGTGCATGATACGGAGAGAATCGCCATCGATGACGCCAACGACTTTCCCGGTGAAGGTGATCTCCGCTGAGAAAGAGATGCTGAAGTAAAAAAGCAGGAGAGCGATAGTAACAGAGAGAATCAGCCTACCGTTCATTTCTGAAGTCTAGTTTCCAACGCTCTTTCTCTTGATCCCAAACAGATAGATGTAACCGCTTATATCTTTCCCATCCTGATCCGCTAGACCTACTGAGGCGTTGGTGCTCTCTCTTGGTAACTACGCATGCAATGGCGCGTCTTGTGATCCTATTAACAGCGCTGGGTTGTTTAAGAAGTTTGCCTACAAGCATTTTCCGCGTGTAGACGTGTTCGTGTCGTAAGTCCTTCACGGGTCTTTTTTTCCGTGCCGCTTTGGTGATGTAACGAACCTTGTACTTCCCTGGGCATTCAGTAATAGCCCAAATCATTTTATCGAGAAGATCCTTTTTGTGTTTAAGTGTGATGTCGAGCCGAAGAATTGCCTTGATTGCCTTGCGAGCGCTCGCAAGATTCCCTCTGTAAACACGCTTCATCAATGTTGCCTGATAAGGATTGAGAATAGTTACTTATCTTCTCGTTTAATGCGTCGTCTCCTTGCTCAACCGTTGTCCCATCTCGATAATCCCACCCAACCGTTCGAGCAGGCTAAGTGATTGGTGGGATGTCAAACCATTCTTGTTCAGCAATGCGAGGATGTCATCAATAATCTTGTTCTCGGTTTCCGTGAGGAGATAGGGTTCAGGAAATGCTGTTTCGGGGATCTTGGCACGAGGAGTCTTCTTTCTAAATTCACTGATGATGTCAAAGAGATCCTGTTTCGTACAGAGACCCTTCCGTTCCAATACTTCCACGATTGCCGCAATCTCCCACATGTTGGAAATCGTGGCTTCTTCGAGAGAAATGGTTTCACGTTTGGGTCGGTCGTCATTCATAGTGCCTTGATGCGTTCTTGGATGTAGTCTCTCAGTTGCTCTTCTGACTCATCGTTCATCACCAGCGTTTCGATGCCGCACTCGTCCCCGCGTACCCATCTCACAATTCCGGCAGAGATCGCAACCCAGTTTCTTGCGTCCAATCTGACTTTCATCGAGCAGACATCACCGGGTTGCATCGGGACATTACCGTGGATTCTCCATCCACGAGGCGAGAGATTGGTGACGGTTCCATAGCCATCACGAAGCCGCACTTCATATCTCACGGGGGTAAAGATCGGGAAGCGAGAGTGATGACGCAGCACAAAGGGCATGATTGAAGAACTAGCAAGTGGTTCGGGATGCATTCTAAAAAGGCGGCGGATCAGGACACAATCCCCACTAATGCGGGGCACGGTGCTCATGGCAAGATTTCCGGTTCGTAAGGAAGCGGGTGCTGAAGTGGCTGTTAGAGGAAGGGGCGGGACGGGTTCAGTTATTTCCCGTCATTGAATCTGTAAGAACATCGTTCTTTAGATACCAAGAGAGTTGACAGGATTTAGTGAGAAATTAGAAGCGTAAAATCGTTTAGGAACTCTCATTCATTTGATTCTTCATGGTCCTCCGTTATCTGTTCAGTATCACCTTCTGTCATCTCCTTAGCAGCGTCCACACCAAATGCTGCTACTATAGCCGGGGATACCAACACCTCGACTACTTCGCTATCAATCCAACGCTCACTGATGATTTTTGCTGATGACATAAATGTACCTCTTAATACAAATGAGTGTATACCCTGCTTGATCAAAGTCAAGATTTCCCCAATCTCCTCCTTTCACGATTGAGAAAGAAGCTCATAACCTTTTCTGGCAATGACAGTGCTAGCCTCACTCTTTCATTGTGACGATCCTCATGATGTAGTCTATCTAATCCACTTGAGATTGAGCTTGTGTGCACACAAAGAACTGCCTTATAGAAATTTGAAGAAATTTGGTCTTGTTGAGGTATTGCCTTCTCATACGCCGCCAGCGGGGCGATTATGGGAAATGCAAGAATGTATACATCGGGAGGGCAACCTGGCACTTCCACATATGCCGAACGATCTTTCTTGTTTTCCGAATGGTAAAACCAGGGATATCCGCGCCTCATCGCAGACCCTGCGATTCCAGTCCCCCACTTCAGACTGAATTTCCACATAGGAGAGTTGTTGGAGTAGGTTCCACCAACAATCTTGAGTAGGTTGTCGATTCGGTGGAGAGCAAATATTCCAATGTTAAGATCTTCCGAAGAACTAACCTTATCAGGATATTGGTTTTTTAGATCGTCGCGCATAGTCAGCAATAACTTATTTAAGTCGTTTGAAGGGTCTTTGATATCTTGCACAAACAAGCTATTACTCCATTCGGTCGATATCCTATCTATCTCTCTAAGGTAGTGTCCGCCCGCTGCATTTGACAAAGATTCTTCTGGCACTCGCCACTCAAATCTAAACTTGTCGCCTGACCTTACCCAAAATATTCGAAAACAACCTACTCCATTCTCAGGATCGTAGTCGAAGCACGAGTTTGCCCTTGATGTTTCGGCAAAATCAGGTTGGCCATTACTCGAATACACCTTCACTCCGAGCTTGGCAGGGGCTAGTCTTCTCGGGAACTTGATAGTTGCCAGTAGCTCACGAACATGATGTTGAGAATGTATTGTGATGTGTTCGTCACTACTCGCGTTTCTCAGCTTCACATCATGCATTGTCATGGAGAATGAATTTCGAATTGTAACTTCTGACCTATATCCAGGATGTGGCACATCGTATGTGGCTTCGGGCTTAAGAGGAAGCGGTCCTTCATAAATTTCTCTTGAAGCTGCCGTACTCTTCATAGGGAGAGGATCGCACGCCGTTTTCCCAGGCGAATCAGATAGGTTTGCGTTATCCAACCATGATAAGCCTCCCTCTCCCTTAATGCGTACCATTAGACTGTTTATTGCTTTCCCTTGGCCAGCTCGGATCTTCTCAATTATGCCTACTTGATCAAGGTCACCAAGACGATTTAGGTAAGAGCGGAGTGTCATCTTTTCGTAGTATCCATCATCCTTCGAAATCCTCCCCCATATCGAAGCTTGCCATTCTTCGTTAGTCCACAATGATACTGAGGTGGGGTTCTTCTCGTAAGCAACTTGGCTTGACAATCCGTACTTCTCCAGTTCTACATTGCCCGATGGTTTGAATCTGATAAGATGAAATCCTTTACTTGCCTGAGGGGCAGCTGAAATTGTCATGAAGTAGTTCTTATATGAACCCGCCCGATCGTGACCCAGCCGTGCAACAAACTCAAAATGTTCATGACCATGTAGCACAAGATTCACACCAGCTTTCATGAGCACCGCACTTACTTGCCCCGCGTTTCCTAGGAGCTTGGTAGATTCGTCATTGACGACTTTCGCAAGTGGCGTTTTTCTATCAGGATCGAGAGGTAGTGGAATTACGTGGTGGTGAACCAATGCAATCCTACAGGCAAGCCTATGCTGCTTAGAGCTGTCGTGATTAAGACGCGTCACGCTATCTGAAATACTCTGAAGTTCATCTACCTCAACGACCCCGCGTGATGTAAATTTGATCCCGCCCTTCCCAGAGTTCAATCCGAACGAAACAAACTTACCGTCTTCACTGCAAAATGGGAGACTAAGCCGCTCTATCCCACCTGTTTCCTTAATCCCACCTTCCGAAGAGTTCCAACACCACCCCTTCACCTTCCAGTCATGATTACCGTCAACAACCCAAAGCTTAGTCATATCGGCAAGTCCATTTCGAACGATCCCTGCCTTTTTTAAGCTTTCCTTCAAAAACTCGTGCGCGCGATGAAAGGCACCCGAATCAGGGGAGTCAACAAGATCACCGGTAACGGCGATCGCATAGAGTTGGAGGATTTCCTGCTTCGCAAGATCGGATATGGTACTTAAAAAGGCGTTAGTCCAAGATAGAGACGCATTTGCATTTGGTGGAAAATGCAAATCTGTTATATGGACTATTCCTAGATCTTTTTGACTTGGCTCGTGTGGGTGATTTTCCTGCATAATCACCACCTGCAATCTGATCGCTAACCAATCTAGATTGGATCACGCATAGGAGCAACCAGCTCCCTGCAAGTGCCAAATACACAATCTACTTTGTGCGAACCTGTTTGTGTGTCGTTACTGGGCTATTTCGCACCGCCCACTATCCACCTGATTAATACCACAAAGTTGGTCGACTAGAGACACAACCAATGGGAGGTGACTCTGCCGTAGCATCATTGTCTAACCTTCCATGAATGCAATCAAGGGCTTTGTTCTGTCCTCGTCCAGTAAGAACGGAAGGGAGTGGGCGTCATAGCTTCTTTTTAGTTGTGGAGATTGAAAACCGTTAACGGAAATGTGCTCTCGCGGCAGATATCTCAAAATTTCGGTGAAGGTCTGAATTTCTATAAATCGCTCGGCGGTTAAATTGCGACCTGCTCAAAACAAAGATCACGGAAGGTTCAGACTTGTCTGAGGTTTGCGTCGAACTACGCATCCTCTGGTGGCTTGATCTTTACAAGGTAACTTCCAAGTTCCGGGTAATCACATGTCACTTCCGCATCCCAGCCATCGTCATAGTTGGATTCAATTGCATGAACGAAATCCCGAACTGTCACTACCCGTACTTCCCTTTGTTTCCTGGCTTGTTCCATAAAATCTCTGAGGATTAAAATCGGCATCTTATGTCTCCTCCGTTTCTATCAAAAACCCACTGGCTCTATTCTTAGTGCTTGGTGAATGATTGTTTGCTGACAGGTCACAAGTTTCATGGATCGGCTCCTTTCGCGATCTACGGGTGAATCTTGGGTATCCGGTTCCGATAGTACTCACGGATTGCAGGGAGTTCGACATTGCGAATAATGTCCAGGTTCCTGGCAATTGACTGTCTGATTAAGGCAGAACGATTGGTGTAGGTAGCTTCTGCTGTTTGATCGAGTTGAGCGAGCAATGATTCTGGAATGCGGAGAATAATGGATGTCATGCACACGGCTCCTTGGTTGCCATATATATTTTGTATATATATATTCCTGGCTTTTCCGATGCCGAGGTTCATCCTTTTCTGCCAATTTGTTGGCACATTCCTTTGGGCTATTATTAATCCACCAGGTGACCTGCTATTTCGGCATAAATGAATGGTGCTAGTAGGACCTTGGTGATCTTCCCTCCTCCGAAGACCTGAAACGCTCATGGTTTTTTAAGGCTTCTTTCACCAGTTCTCGAATACAGGCACTACGGTTCGCGATTCGTTTTGATGCCAGGGCATCGATTTCATCCAATAGGCTTTTGGGGAGGTTGATCGACACAATGGTACATTGGGGAAACTTCATATCAGGCTCCTTTGCTTCTGGTAACTTTCTGGCATCGATGGAAATGGGTAAACCTGTGACAATAGGGATGATGTGAAAATATGTTCAGGAGGCAAGTCTGGGCGATACGTCATCAACCTCAACTTGCGGCTCCTTGCTTATCGTGATGTCTCTTGTCAAAGGTGGGAGAAGCCGTCAGCGCAAATTCTTTACGGTGGTTCTTGAGATTCTTGGTACCGTAATGAGTCGCGCCCTCCGTCGTGTAAATGTCTTTGAATGCTCCCCTTGGTCGCACATCGGCTTTTGGTGCAAAATATCGTGTCGCTTTTGAAAAAGCCGTGACGAACTTCTCCCGGTCGAGATTCTTGAGATTCACCAACAGATGCGCGTGAGCAAACCCATCTTCGTCTTTCTCGATAAACGCTACCCATTCAGGTCGCTCATGCCATTTACTAGCCCAATGGCGTCCTAAGAGTTCCCTGCATAGTCTGGCATCCATGGCTTTCAGTCGAGTTTCGACATCGCTCACGGAACCCCATGGGGCATATCTCACACCCTTCAAAAGCCCCCCCCCTCCGTTCAAATCCTTTGCTGAGAGTGACACCTGCTTCTGACGAAAATTCACTGAGACGAACAGATCCCACGGATACCGGTTGAGCCATGTAATATAGGCTCGCCGCACCGGATCAGGCTCCAGTTCCCAATATTCCCTCTCCCAATCAGCGGGATATGCGAATTGATTCTGGTTCATAACGCTTATTTAGCGTCGAGAACGACAAAAACCGCTGTCAGAAGGAGAAAAAGTGAAATTTATTTTCAGGCAGTCACTAGCACTGTTCGCAACGATGCCGATATAAAGCAGGGTTGGCAGGAATCAGGACATTTCGGTATGCCACAAGCGGCATTCTGGCAGGAATACTCTTGTTAGCCGTGTGGGCTCTTGCTCGTCATAGGCTCGTTCAGCCATTTTATACACTGTATAAATTGCCTCCCTATGCACCAGCCAGTATAAGCTCTCACGATGTCATCCTTGGTTTGGCGCTACTGCTTGGTCGGCGAAACACGAAGACGGGCTCATATTTATACTGTTTGCCGTTGACAAAAACTGCATGACGCACAGATTGTGAGGTTCGCGTGCCTGGCACGATACTCATCGCCAGCTTGAAAAACCCACTGTTTTCAAATCCCACGTCGTGGGCAAGACTTCTCGCATCGTCTTCGAGTGTTGGTGCTTTGGCCACATTGGCAATATTCAGCACGAACACTCCGCCAGGCTTTAGGAGGTCATACGCTCCTTGGACTAGCGGACGATAGAACCTCTCACGCCAATCGGCATAGGTGCGGTACCGGTTGGCTGACTGCTTGTTGTTTGCGGGATTGTAGTTTTCGGCACTAAAGTACGGAGGGCTCGTTATTACCAAATCCGTTCGTCCCAGAAGACGTGCCGCAGACTTTGAGCGAATCCAGTCTTCAAAGGGGGCACAAAAGACTCGTGCTGACCGTTTCCCATACAGTTCTTTTTCTAGCCATATGTTTATTCGTCTCACTAGCCCGTCGTAGGTTTCCTGATTGTTACGTTCGGGATCAACCCCGTAATAACGCACATGCCCTGTTCGGTGAACACAGAGGGTGCCTAGTAACCGTCCCCCCCATCCAGCGCACGGGTCCACCACAATGCCATCCCCCTGGAGCGGGAGATATCGATCGGCAAAAAACTTCGCATGAAATGGGGGAAAGGCGATCCCAAGGCTCCTATCCGTTTCCAGATAGTCAATTGCGTTGACCACGGCGCTTTTCTTGGGGTACCGGAATTGTTCCTTACTGATGTAGTTCGGATTGAACAACCTTTCCAGGGACGCCACCAGTCGTGGCGCTTTGTGGGCAATCTCATTGGCTAAATCGCCGCATTTGGTTTTGGTTTTCCACATTTGCAGACGAGACCAATAGACATGCGTCGATCCAGGGGCACCTTTCGCCAGGATGTCGCGCTTGAAGGTTTGATCATCAGTGTAGAGAAACTTGTCCGCAGGTTCATGGAGCAACTTCCTTAGATCGCGCATTTCCCGCTTGAAAGTCACTCGCTTCTTCAGCGTCATGCGGTCATTCGCAATTTCTGTTTGAAACGCTTCCAGCAAGTCGTGAATGTACTTGGTCCGTTGCTCCTGAGGGAGCGCCAGCACTATCGCCAACGGCACATCGAGCGCCGTCCCTTGTAGGGGATAGTCTTCCCAGATATGAATGGGACAATGATTCGTCTTATTGGAGTCTGTCTGCGACTTGCGCATAGGTTGGACCAAGGAGTCCTTTGATCGCCTGGCGGAAAGCTTCGTGCGAATCAATAGATATCACCTCTGCTTTCGTCACTATCTCCTGGAGGGCTTTCGCAGCGTGATCGTAGTCTTTGAAGTACAGGGTTACGGCAGCACAGTTCTTTGATGTGCCAGGCTTGGTTGTTGCCCGTGTTTTCTTCTTGCACAACGCTACGACTTCCCGGAAACTGCTCTCTGAGGTGAGTTTCTTGTTTTCTATCCAGGTACCAACCCGCTTGCCCTCTTTCGTTGCGAGCGCCAACTCGTATAGCGCATCTCGCTGAGGCGGAAGGGCAACAGCATGGGGAACTAACTGCTTAGTGTATTTTCCAATGGTGTTCCACCGTGACCAAATGGATCGGTTCTGTGTATTGACAACACTTCCCAAGATCTGATGAAAATGGGCGGCGTGTTGTCCGTTGTCCTTATTCCCATCTAGCCGACGTGCTTCTTCCCACAGTTCGTGAAAGCGATGAGCAAACTTGAGCATCCGTTTCGTCAGATCTGCATAGGACTTTGATAAATCACTCGCATCTGCGGCGAGTTCCTTAACTTGAGTAGCAAACGTGCCTGTTAGGGCAGGAAGAACTTCTACTTGCTTCTTTTTCATATTTCATTTCTCCAACAGGGAGCGGGACTTCAATCAACCCAAGTGTATAAGAATTCGTGACCGTGGCAAGGATTGCCCCACTTTCTCTCGTTTCACTTCAATTCCTGGTTTTGAGATAGTGGAACGACGGTTCAGAAAGTCGTTCCTCGGAGAGGAAAAAGAGTTCGTGTCAAATCAAGCGATTAAAAAGTGCGTAACGGTGGGTTTTGAGAGTTCGGCAACTTATGATTTTGTAAAAGTGCCTACGACAGAAAACCTCACCGTCTGACTTTCATCCCCTTTGCATAATTGTCACACCCGATTTTCATTTTTTGCGATTGCATGCCACATTGAAATACGTAAGGGCTTCATGGTGTTTTCTGAGACCCCGTACACTCCAAATATATCGCGCCAAGATTGCCTCAGCCAACCAAGTCCCCGCCGTCACAGGCTTTCTGTTGGAAGTCTAGAACCTATCTCAAAATCGATTTCTTATGTAGTTGGACGCAGTCGATACAACTACTTGCACTGCAAAAGACCACATTTGGCTGAAAATACGCGTACCGCTCTTTTAGTCATTGACGATGGGGATCGCTTGAAACGGCGGTTTTCAATTTTGAGATAAGTTCTAGTGTAACGCGGAGAAAAACCAAGCGCCGATACAGGAATGCAGAACGGTGATGCGGTGCAGTTTAGGAGTCTGCAAATTGCGTAGAACTGAGGACCTTCTCACCTTCTACTAGACTTAAGCTTTGCATAATTGTCACACCCATCTTTCGATTTGAGATCGCATGCCTTTTTGAAATACATGAGTCCTTCATCGTCGTCTCTTGGGACCCCATCCCCCTTCAGGTACATCGCGCCCAGCATGAGGCAGCCTTTCGCATGCCCCCCACCGTCACAGGCTTTCCGGTAGAACACCACCGCTTGAGCGAGGTCTCGTGAAACCCCATTCCCATCATAATACATTCCTCCGAGATTGTGACAGCCTTGCGCCACTCCTCCCTCACAAGCTTTCCGGCAAAAGATTGCTGCTTGACCCATGTCTCGTGAGACCCCGTCCCCTTGAAAATACGATATGCCGAGATCGCTACAGCCTTGCGCCCATCCGCCCTCACAGGCTTTGCGATAGAGCGCCACAGCTTGAGCAGGATCTCGTGAGACCCCGTGTCCAAAATCATACATTCCTCCGAGATTGTAACAGCCTTGCGCCACTCCTCCCTCACAAGCTTTCCGGTATAAGACTGCTGCTTGACCCATGTCTCGTGAGACCCCGTCCCCTTGAAAATACGATATGCCGAGATCGCTACAGCCTTGCGCCCATCCGCCCTCACAGGCTTTGCGATAGAACGCCACAGCTTGAGCAGGATCTCGTGAGACCCCGTGTCCCATCATATACATCACGCCGAGATTGTCACAGCTTTGCGCCCATCCGCCCTCACAAGCTTTCCGATAGAGCGCCATAGCTTGAGCGGGATCTCGTGAGACCCCATCCCCCGTGGCATACCTCACGCCGAGATTATTGCAGCCTTGCGCCACTCCACCGTCACAGGCTTTCCGATAGAGCGCCATAGCTTGAGCGGGATCTCCTGAGACCTCATCCCCCTGCGCATACTTCATCACTTCTAGATTGTAACACCCTCGCTGCTCCCCGCCGGCACAGGCTTTCCGATAGAGCGCCATAGCTTGAGCAGGATCTCGTGCGACCCCGTCTCCCTGCCTATACATCTGGCCGAGATTGAAACAGCCTTTCGCCACTCCGCCGTCACAGGCTTTCCGATAGGGCGCGATAGCTTGAGCGGGATCTCGTCCGACCTCGTCTCCCTCCCTATGCATCTGGCCAAGATTGTAACAGCCTTGCGCCACTCCGCCGTCACAGGCTTTCTGATAGAACGCCATAGCTTGACTAGGATCTCGCAAGACCCCGTTTCCCTCTATATACATCGCACCGAGATTGTAACAGCCTTGCGCCACTCCACCGTCACAGGCTTTCCGATAGAGCGCGATAGCTTGACCAGGGTCTCGTGAGACTCCGTCTCCCTGCCTATACATCTGGCCAAGATTGTAACAGCCTTGCGCCACTCCGCCGTCACAGGCTTTCTGTTGGAAGTCTACAGCTTGACCAGAGTCTGGTGGGACGCTGTGTCCTTCCAAATGTGGTGGTCCTGGTGAATGGCAGGCTATGAGTAAAACCAGTTCGCCGAGGATAAGAATCGCCTGAGGAGTCACGCGAAAAGTCATACAGGAACCTCCGAGAAGGGGAGAAAGGAGCACTTCGGGAGGGATTGTAGTGTAACGCGGAGAAAAAACCAACCGCCGATACAGGAATGCAGAACAGTTATACGGTGCAGTTTAGGAGTCTGCAAATTGCCTAGAACTGAGGACCTTCTTAGCGTCTACCACTCTTCAACTTTGCATAATTGTCACAGCCTACTTGCTCTTTGAGATTACATGCCTTTCTGTAATGCTGGAGTGCTTCAGCATCGTCCCTTTTCATACCAATTCCCAACTCTGACATCACACCGAGATTGACACAGCCTTGCGCTACCCCACCGTCACAGGCTTTCCAATAGAACGCAAGGGTTTGATCAAGGTTTGAGGAGACCCCGTTTCCATCCATATACATGTTGCCGAGATTGAAACAGCCTTCCGCTACTCCGCCCTCACAGGCTTTCCGATAGAGCGCCATAGCTTGAGCGGGATCTCGTGAGACCCCATCCCCCGTGGCATACCTCACGCCGAGATTATTGCAGCCTTGCGCCACTCCACCGTCACAGGCTTTCTGGTAGAACATAATAGCTAGGCGAAGGTCTCGTGGAACAACCTTACCTTCTGCATACCTCACGCCGAGATTGTAACAACCTCGCGCCTCTCCGCCGGCACAGGCTTTCTGGTAGAAGTCTACAGCTTGACCAGAGTCTGGTAGGACGCCGACACCCTCGTCATACCTTGCTCCGAGATTAAAACAGCCTCCTACGTCTCCACCAGCACAGGCTTTTTGGTAGAACGCCGCATCATTGAAGCAGCCTCCTATGGTCAGGACACCAATAAACATGACTGCATGGAGCAGGACGTGAGGGGTCATAAAGGAACCTCCAAGCAATACGAAAGGGTCTGAAGCCTGAAAGAGTTTAGTGCAAGGCAGGAATCGGAACAACCAACTACAGATGAATCATCTGTATCACTACTGGCTATCAGACGCTTCCCAGTTATGCTACAAAGTGATCTTTACAGAATTGTGGGAGTTGGTAGCAAGCGAGAAACCCTTTGCGTAATCTGAATTGGTTGAGGGGGCTTAGGATCACTCGGAAACAGGAGAAGTGTTGTGAGGGCTTCAGGAAGCACAAAAACTGAGGATAGATTGTTTTGCCCTTACAGACGAGGTTGGCGAATGGTTACCACACAAAAAGCAGAAGATATTTTAGAGTGAAAGTTAGAGTGAAATTTTTAATAGACTCATAAGTCATTGATATTCATATTATAATATGAAATTGTGACAATTCATCACTGAGCTACCGGCTCACGCTTAGGATGTTGAAAAAGGCTCCCCGCTTTGTTCTCGCATCGCTCAGCACCTCAACGTACCGAAAAAAGTACGCCTCGGTCCCTCGCTCGCTGCGGCCTCGCAGGAAGACCTTTTTGAACATCCTGCAACTCGAATCACTCACCGTTCTACGGTCTTCACAAATAATGACCAACTCACCGGCCCATCCTAGCATCCCTGCCCGGCGAATGACCATCGACTATTTTCGTGAGCGTGTGGGGCGTCGGCGGGAACAGTCCAAAGGATTGCGGAGCATGATCGTTTCTGCTCGCTTCGACCCGGTTGAAATCATGTCGATCCGGCACTGCGCCAACTCTTCGACGCGAGCCAGGTACCGTTTCGCTTCGGCCGGGAGTTTCCCATAGCTGGTAGTCCCGGTGGTGCCGGTGGTCCACCCCTTCATCCGCTGGTAGACCGGCACACAGTTGGTCAACACCTCAAGATCGGCCGGCATAGTTTTGTACAGAGTGCTCCCATGTTTATAGCCAGTACAGAGCTTGAGTTCCTTGCAGCCGTCGAGCACATCGAGTTTGGTCAACGCCAGCGAGCTGAGCCCATTCACCGTGGCCGCGTGCCGAACCACGACCGCGTCAAACCACCCGCACCGCCTGGGACGCCCGGTCGTCGATCCGAACTCCCGCCCTCGCTCTTGGAGCCCACGCCCCTCCTCATCATCTAATTCGGTCGGAAACGGTCCACTGCCCACCCTGGTGGAGTAGGCCTTGGCGATCCCCATCACCGCATCGATCATCGTGGGCCCCACGCCGGTACCAGTGCAGGCTCCACCGGCCGCTGCGCTAGACGAGGTGACATAGGGATAGGTACCGAAATCCACATCGAGATTCGTCCCTTGAGCGCCTTCAAAAATCACCGTCTTGTTTTTCTCGATCGAGCGGTTGAGCAACATGGTCGTATCAACGATATGGCTCTTGAGCCGGTCGGCATAGCCCATGTATTGATCGAACACTTTGTCGACTTGAAAGGTTTCGACCTTATGCAATCGCTCCAAGAACCAGTTCATCTCGACCAGGTTTTCTTCGAGTTTCTTCTTGAACAATGAAGGATTTAGTAGATCGCCCACTAGAATCCCGATCCGTGCCATCTTGTCGGCATACGACGGGCCGATCCCTCGCCCGGTTGTCCCGATCTTGCGCGACCCTTTGGACTGTTCCGACGCCCGGTCGATCGCCTTATGGTAGGGGAGGATCAAGTGCGCCCGCTGACTGATGACGAAGTTCTTACCGATGGTGATGCCTTTGGTGTGGAGCTGATCCATCTCTTCAATCAGGGATCCAGGATCCACGACGACGCCGTTTCCGATGACACACGTCGTGCCTCGGTACAGGATGCCCGAGGGGATGAGATGAAAAATATAGGTTCCCCGTTCGTTGATGACGGTATGCCCGGCATTGGATCCACCCTGATACCGGACGACAACATCGGCATCGCGGGCTAAAATATCGACGATCTTGCCCTTACCCTCATCGCCCCACTGCGCCCCGATGATGACGAGATTACCCATAACGTTGGAATTTCCCAGCCGGTTTCGACACGAAAAAATGGCTCTGACCAGACGAGGAGATCAGAGCCAAGGGGGCCTATGGTAGGTGTGACCTCGTCTTTTGTCAAGCTGTTCTCTCACGATGTGCAATGCGAATGGTTCGTCTTCCTGCTTTACTGGCTAACCAGATGATCCAGCGCTTTCTTGACTGGTCCATACCCGCGTGTTAGCATGCACCTCGATTTAACGTCGCAATTTTCCTGATTCATTTCGACTTGAGAATCTCCCAGAGTGGGGCTGTGGCGCAGTTGGGAGCGCGCGTGAATGGCATTCACGAGGTCGCCGGTTCAATCCCGGCCAGCTCCACCAAACCGTACTTCGTGCGTACCGACGGATAAACACCTCCAGCATTCTTTAGGATCTAGCATGTTTGCCGTTTTCAATTTCCTCACTCTGCCACGACTCCCAACCTCCTAGTCACTCCCTCTGTTCGAGTTCGTCTCGGCTCTTTCACACTGGTTCATTTCACACGGAAGGTTTGTGTCCATGCTCCAAATCGAATCGATCCATAAACAATATTCGACGAAGGTGCTCCTCACGGAGGCCTCGGCACATCTACGCCCGAATTCGCGGGTCGGCCTGGTTGGCCCCAATGGCGCCGGTAAGACTACGCTCTTTCGCATGATCCTTGGTGAGGAATCACCGGACAAGGGTTCGATCCGGAAGCGACCGCGGCTTCGGATCGGCTATCTGCCTCAGGAACTCGAAACCATCACCGGTAAGACGGCACTCGATGCGGCCCATCGCGATGAGTACCCTGAATACGAGGCCAAGCGCATTCTGATGGGATTGGGTTTTACAGAAGGGGATTTCGATCGCCCTGTGGAGAAACTGTCAGGCGGCTATCGGATGCGGGTGGCGCTCGCACATCTGCTCCTGTCGAACCCCGACGTGCTGATGCTCGACGAGCCGACGAACCATTTGGACAAGCCCACTCAGCGTTGGTTCGAACAATTTCTCCTCCAATCCGGCATGACGCTCCTGATCATCAGTCACGACACCGCCTTTCTGGATCGAGTGGTCACCCACATCTGGGAACTGCGGCATCACACCATCGAAGAGTATCGTGGCAACTATTCACTATTCTGCGAACTGAAAGCTGAAAGAGACGCCCAACTACAGGCCTCGGCAGCTCGCCAGTCCAAGGAGATCGCGCGGGTTCAAAAGTTCGTCGATCGCTTCCGGTACCAGGCCAATAAGGCCAGTCAGGTGCAATCGCGCCTCAAGCAACTGGAGAAGGTCAAGCGGATTGAGATCCAGCGAGATCCGAAACGTGTCAAGTTCCGGTTTCCGTTGCCTTCGACAAGCGGCCGCCAGGTATTGGACCTCGCTGGAGCGAGCAAGCGCTATGGCGAAAAGGTGGTCTACAAGATACTCGATTTTTCTGTGGAACGAGGACAGCGGATCGCCCTGGTAGGAGAAAACGGTGCGGGAAAAAGTACGCTCCTCAAGATGCTCGCCGGCGTGCTTCCTCCCGATACCGGCACCAGATCCGTCGGACATGGCGTCACGCTGCACTACTTCGCCCAGCATCAAGCGGAAACTCTGAACCCGGAACATTCGATTCTCGAATCCCTCGAAGAAGTCACCAAACATGCGGAGATGAATTTCCTGCGTGGCATCGCCGGCGCCTTCTTATTTTCAGGCCAGGATCAGAAAAAACCCATCAAGGCCTTGAGCGGCGGTGAGCGGAACCGGGTCGCCTTGGCCCGCATGCTCGTGGAACCTGCGAATACCCTCCTGCTTGATGAGCCAACCAACCACCTGGATCCAGCCTCGGTGGACGTGCTCACAGACGCCCTCGCCGAGTTTCCCGGGACCATCATTTTCATTTCCCATGATCCGACCTTTTTGACACGCATCGCCACGAGGGTCGTCGAAATCGAGGAGGGTCAGGCTCGCAACTTCATCGGTGACTACGAGTACTATCTCTGGAAGAAGGCGCAGGAGTTCGAATCGATCAAGGAAACAAGCGAGGACCTCAATGGGGCATCGAAAGCCACTACCTCAGGCCCCACTCGCGCGATGACGCAACAGGTCCAAACGAAGGGGCGAGGTGGCGAGCGACGTGATTTGGCCAAGACGCAAGCGAGATTGGAGAAACAGGTGTCCCGTGCGGAGGCGGAAATCACGGAGGCTGAAGCAAAGATCAGGACCCGCGAGGCAGAGCTGGCCGATCCTAAACTCTATGAAGAGTTCGACCGTTGGAACACCCTCCATCAAGAACAGGAAGACTGGAAACGGAGTCTTGAGCGATTGACCGCACGCTGGGAGTCTCTCTCGGCGGAACTCGAAGATGTGAAACACAAACTAGAAGCATTATGCTAACTCTTTGAGGGCGTTCAAAAGGCTCAGCAGCAAGGCCGCAGTGAGCGAAGAGACGAGTCGTACTGTTTCTAGTACGTCAAGGAATCTGAGCGAAACGAGAACGCAGTCGGTGGGCCTTTTCAACGCCCGGCTAGACGGAAGCTTTGAGGGTTTCTTCGAGGTAATAGTACAACCAGCGATTCTTTTCTTTCGTTACCAGATCATCCCACACCACGCCGACCAAAAACCCTTTTTTATCCCAAGGCTTGACCCAGGCGACGGTCCCATCGAGTTTTTCCTGTTGCTCGACTCGATCGGAATCCAGAAAGGCTAGGGAGACGGTGACTCGCTCGTTCGGCGGGAATCGATCTTTGGTGTGGAGCCCGGCCCCGATCTTATTCACATTGTCGAGGACGGCGGTACAGGCGCGCCCGCCGCTCTTCGGCGATATCAAGGCGGACCCTACCAACGTCGCCCGGACGAATTTTCGTCGTTCACTGAGGGCGGTCATGCTTGCCGATTGCTTGGCCTCTCCTCGCTTCATAACTCTCTAAGTATAACCGATTAGACGAGAATGTAAAATAGGACAATTGGCCCTATTTATAGATGGTTATAGAGGCTTTGGGCGGTAGTATCGGCGATCCTTCAGCTCGGGAGGAAGGTGGGTTTGCTCGACGCGGGCCGACGGATCGTCGTGAACATAGCGATAGTCTGTTCCGTACCCCATTTCCTTCATCAACGAGGTCACGGCATTGCGGAGATGCAGGGGAACCCCAAGATTGCCATGGCTCTTTGCATCCTTGAGGGCCTCCAAGAGACCGACATAGGATGCGTTGTCTTTTGGCCGTGACGCCAGATAGGTGGTGCCATGAGCCAGGTTGATTTGTGCTTCCGGCGGCCCCACAAACTGGACTGCCTGTGCCACCGACGTGGCGACCACCAGCGCCATTGGGTCGGCATTGCCGATATCTTCCGAGGCAAAGATGACCATCCGGCGGGCAATGAACTTCGGATCCTCCCCGGCATCGAGCATACGGGCCAACCAATAGAGGGCTCCATCCGGATCAGAATCACGCAGGCTTTTGATGTACGCCGAAATGACGTTGTAGTGCTCCTCCCCGGCCTTGTCATAGCGAAGGGCCTTCTTCCCAAGCGATGCTTCCAAGGTTGCTTCGTCAACCACCCGGACACCATCAGGGCCAGGCGCCGTCTGCATGACGACAAACTCCAATGACGTGAGGAGCGCTCGTGCATCCCCATTCCCAAATACGATCAACTGCTGCCTGGCCTCCGTCGAGAAGCGCGGCTTCCATTTCCCCATCCCCCGCTCGACGTCGACGAGTGCACGATCAAGAATCTGCCCCAAGGCCTCATCGGACAGTTGTTTGAGCACCACGACCAGCGAGCGAGACAGAAGTGGGCTGATGACTTCGAACGACGGATTTTCAGTGGTCGCTCCGACGAGAATGATCGTGCCGCGTTCGACATGAGGGAGAAACGCATCTTGCTGTGCCTTGTTGAAACGATGGATTTCATCGACGAAGAGAATCGTCTGCTGCCCGTTCATCGCGCGCCGCTGTTCAGCCACCTTGATGAGTGCACGCAGTTCAGGCACCCCGCTGGTGACTGCGGAGAATGGGACAAACTGGGCTTTCGTATGCTGGGCAATCAGGTGGGCCAGGGTGGTCTTCCCGGAACCGGGTGGGCCCCAGAAGATCACGGACGAGAGTTGATCAGCCTCGATCGCCCGTCGCAGTGGCCGATTGGGGGCGGTGATGGCGTCTTGCCCGACAAAGTCCACGAACGCACGGGGCCGCATCCGTTCGGCAAGCGGAGGGGGAACCTTATCCTCGCGGGCGGTAGGCGTGAATAAGTCTGGCGTTTGATCGCGAGCGCGTGGCATCTCACTCCTTGAGTGATAGCGGGAATTGTATACGCCGTCTCTCCTGATCGCAAACAGCCTCTTGACCATGTCGACCCCCGATGGTACGAACTGGACAACCGATGGAGTAGCCCGTGCAAGCTAGGATTCATAACATATCCCTCGCGTTCAATGATCAAGGGACAGGCGTCCCTCTCGTCTTTCTCCACGCGTTTCCGCTGAACCGCTGCATGTGGGTCGAGCAAGAACAAGCACTGTCATCCCAATTTCGGGTTCTGACGATCGATTTGCGCGGGCATGGCGAATCCGATGCGCCGCTCTGGCGCTATACTCTCGACCAAGCTGCTGACGATGTGATCGGACTGCTCGATCACCTCTCAATTCGACAGGCGGTATTCGTCGGTCTGTCGATGGGTGGGTACATCCTGTTTGCGCTCTATCGGCGATATGCGGACCGGGTACGGGGCTTGGTGCTCTCGAACACACGAGCGCAGGCTGACACCGTAGAAGGGAAGGAAGGGCGGTTTCAGATGGCGCAGACCGCGTACAAGAACGGCCCATCGGCCATCGCCGACATCATGATTCCGAAATTGTTAAGCCCTGCGACCATTCAAGCGAAACCGGAACTGGTAGGGTGCGTGCGGGCGATGATCGAGGGCAATCAAATCAGCGGTATCGCGGGAGACTTGATGGCGATGGCTGAACGACCCGATTCCGTCTCGCTGTTGGGTCAGATCACCTGCCCCACTCAGATTATCGTCGGTGAGTTGGACCTTCCCACTCCGCCTTCAGACGCCAAACTTATGGCCGATAGGATTTCCGGGGCCCGCTTGACCATCATTCCAGGAGCCGCTCATCTCTCGAACTTGGAACGGTCGGATCAGTTCAATGAAACGATCCGGAGTTTTGCCTTGGATGTGACTCGCGCAGCGAGCAGATAAGGGCAAAGTCCCTGAGATCTCAGTCCGGATCGCCGATGCTGCCACGCCTGATTAACTTGAGAAATTCCAGACGAGTCTGTGACTGACTACGGAAGGCTCCCAGCATGGAGCTGGTCACGGCGACGGTGTTTTGCTTCTCCACCCCACGCATCATCATGCAGAGATGTCTCGCTTCGACCACCACCCCAACGCCATGTGCGTTCAGTTTAGATCGTAAGGTTTCAGCAATCTGAACCGTCAGACGTTCCTGAACTTGAAGCCTTCTAGCAAACGTGTCGACAATCCTCGGAATTTTGCTCAGACCGACGACTTTCTTGTTCGGCAAATAGCCGACATGAACCCGTCCGAAGAACGGGAGCATATGGTGCTCGCACATGCTGAAGAAATCGATGTCCTTCACGATGACCATCTCGTCGTATTCGATCGGAAAGAGGGCTCCGTTCAACAGATGGTCGATATCGCGCTGATAGCCTTGCGTCATGAACGCCAGGGCCTTGGCCACACGCTCCGGCGTCTTGAGCAAGCCATTGCGGCTGGGCTTTTCCCCGAGCGCGAGCAGCATTTCGGTGACCAGTGATTGAAGAACCGGCAGATCCGCAGGCTTCCCGCTCCCGCTTGTATCTTCTATCGATTCTCCTTTTCGTTCTTTTGTCCGTTGCCTTCCCACTGGAGTCCCTTTCGTGCTTAAGGAGTGCCCGCGTATTCGAAGTAGTTGTCCCTCGTCTCAATCACGCCAATCTTTTGCAGACAGTCAGACGGCAGGGCTGGCTTCAGAATATCCCAAATCACTTTGACGAGATTTTCTCCCGTGGTGGTGAGCTCGGCAAAGGCGGGATCACGATTGAGGTCGAGATGATCGAAGCGCTCGACGATCTTCTCATTGACGACCTGATCGAGCCGATCAAGATTGCACGAATCCTGTGCTACCCCGCTCGCAACCGTGACCAGCACGACATAATTGTGCCCATGCCCGTTTGGATTATTACATTTGCCGAACGCGGTCCAATTCTCTTCGGGAGAGAGTTGATCCGTGTGGAGCCTATGGGCGGCGCAAAAACGATAGCGCCTGGTCACATGCACCTGTGACATACGAGCTGGTTCTCTTGGAGTGAAATAAGCGGCTGGAACTGCTTGTGGTTCAAGCAATCCCAGCCTGGAGGTCCGGTGCCGATATTCCTACGGCAACTGTAGCCACGCTTAGGCGCTGAATGAGCTGCCGCAGCCGCACGTCGTTTTGGCTTGTGGATTCTTGATCGAGAAGCCGGAGCCTTGCACACTGTCCACGTAGTCGACTTCAGCGCCCTGCAGCAAGGGAGCGCTCTGTGAATCCATGATGAGCTTCACATCGCCCTTTTCGATGATGGTATCGTCCTCGGCCATTTTGGATTCGAACGCCATCCCGTACTGATAGCCGTGGCAGCCACCGCCACGCACGTAGACGCGCAACCCAACTACATCTTTTTCCTCGGCCATCAGTTCCTTGATCTTCTGTTCCGCCACCGGCGTAATGGTAACCATTGTTGTCCTCCTCTATGGATCAGTCTATCCCGCACGAGCGGGCTAGCTAAGTTGTTAGTCTAACACCTCTTCCTCGAATATCAACCCCACGCCTCGGTCGTCGTAGTCTTTTGGTTCTCCCATTTGGCTTCTGGAACACGCACAACGACATCACCCAACACACGCGCCTGGCAGGCCAGGCGATGCTGCGGGTCGGTCAATGCCTCGCGATCCAGTAGGTCTTGTTCGTCGAAATCTATTTCCGAGAGGTGCTCGTACCCTGCCTGAACTTCCACGCGGCAGGTCGTGCAGGAGGCATTCCCTCCGCAGTCGTGGTTCAATCGAAACCCCACTTCCTTTGCCGCATCAAGCAGCGAAATGTTCTCCTCCACCTCTCCGCTACGCCCGTTTGAATGGAGGAAGGTCACTCGTGGCATCGTGTCCCCTATAACTGTGCGGCGACTCCGGCCGGGACTTCCTTGTAGGGACAGCGTTGCAGCCGGATATGATCCTCGTATTCCTGCCGGAATAATTTGAGACTGCTTTGCACCAATACCGATGCACCGGTGACCAGCGTACAGTATCCGGTCCCTTTCACAAACCCACAGAGCTGAAGCATGCTGTCGAGATCTTTCTGCGTGCCCTGGCCCGCCTCAATCTTCGTCATCAGTGCGGCGAGGTTCATCGTTCCCATCCGACAGGGAGGGCACTGACCGCAACTCTCGTTCTTGAAAAAATTGGAATAGTGCAGCGTCTTGGCCACCATGCAGCTCGCATCGTCGACGACGATCACCCCGGCCGACCCCAACCCTGTGCCAGCCTTCTTCAACGAATCAAAGTCCATTGGCAAATCCAGCTGATCCGCCGTGACCATGGAGAACGCCGGGCCGCCTGGAAAGACCGCTTTGATCTTACGGCCATTAGGCACGCCGCCACCGCATTGCTCGATCAAATCGCGGATCGTCACCCCCATCGGCATTTCATACACCCCGGGCCGATTGACCGAGCCACTGAGTGAAAACATCATCGTGCCGGGACATTTCTCCGTGCCCACCTGCGTGAACCACGAGGCGCCCTTGTAGAGAATCCGCGGGATGTTACAAAGCGTCTCCACGTTATTGACGAGCGTTGGCTTGCCATAGAGGCCGAAGTCCGTGGGATAGAACGGGGGCTTTTGCCTCGGCATGGCCGGTCGGCCTTGCATAGACTCGAGCATCGCCGTTTCTTCACCGGCCACGTAGCTACCATGGCCGTCAAAGATTTCCAGCTCAATATCAAACCCGCTGCCAAGCACGTTCTTCCCGAGGAGGCCCCGTTCTTTTGCTTGGGCCAACGCCTTTTTCAGATTCTGCTGTTCTTCATGGTATTCATGATTCACGTAAATGAAGGACGCCTTCGCTTGCACCGTGTAGGACGCGATCAAACAGCCCTCGATCAATTGGTGAGGCAACGTCTTCAATAGCTGGCGGTCCTTGAACGTACCCGGTTCGTGTTCCCCGGCATTACAGACAAAATAGCGCTCTTTCACCCGGTGATTGAGGACTTTGTCCCACTTGATGCCTGTTGGAAATCCTGCGCCACCACGACCTCGCAGACCGGATTTCTTCAGCTCATCAATCACTTGACCAGCGTTCCGCTCCATCACACAACGCTTCCAGGCATCATAGCCACCGACCTTGAGATACCCCTCGATCTCCCAAGGAGCCCCTTCGATCTGTTGAACAAGTCGTGGTTCAGCGGCCGTAGACATAGCTATCCTGTTAAAAACCTCTCAAGGTTGAGCCCGTACTATACGGCCCCACCTCTTCCTCCGTCAAGGCAACTTGTTGTAAATGGGCCTGAATCTCAAGCGGTTAGGACTAGGGGGCCTAGTGAGAGGCTAGGTAGAGAGGGGCAGGGGACTGTAAACGGGTACGTTGCAATTGAAACCCTTGCCGGTGAGCTCAGCTCACTGGCAAGGGAAATTAGGCTTTATCTGAAGTGACTGCCGGCTCCCATGAAGAACAGCATGGGAATCGAGAGCAGGAAATTCACACGTGAGGCCAGCAAGGCTGTGCGTCCCCATTGCGCCATTTCCGGCGGCGCAGGTGTTCCCTGCCCAGCCGCGGTGACAGCGGCAATAATCTTCTTCTGGTTCGGCCAGATGATGCCATGGACGTTGCCCATCATGATAATGCCGAGCAACCCACCGATCGCCAAGGCTACGGCTCCCGTTCCACCCTTGTGGTACATGTGACCATACAAGAGCACCCCGGCCACGACAGTCACGGTGGCTCCGTGTCGGAACCAATTGAGCGCTGCCGGCATGAGCTTCGGAATCACGATGTTCTTCGTCGGCCCATCCAGGCTCTTCAAGAAGGCGGCATTGATCAGGTTAAAGAAATACAAAAGCCCGATCCACGTGATCCCAGCCAGGAAGTGCACCCAGCGAAGGATCATCTGGCCCCAATCAGCCTCGCCAGCGCCAATGCCCGTTAACCCCAGATATATCATTATCAACACAACGGTGAGGGCAAATCCCGCCCACATCGTCTGCATCGGATCCTCAAGAAATTTCATAACTCCCCTCTCTTCAAAAACGGTTGACTGCCTAATCTAATCTCTGTACGACAGCGTTTCTCTTAATGTCAAGCGAGCCGGATGGTCACATGTCATTGGTCAAGGGTGAGGAAGAGTCCTACGTCATTTCTTTAACCGATGACTATTGACCAATGACTACCTTAGGCCATCAGTCGATCCACAGTGCTACAGAGTTCACGAACCGCGTTGGCCGACGTTTCCAACGCCGCCCGCTCGTCGCTGGTCAGCTCATATTCCATGATCTCCTCAGCGCCGCCACGGCCAATTTTTACCGGCACGCCGACGATGACATTCTTGAGTCCATATTCCCCTTCGCACAGCACGGCGCAGGGCATCACCTGCTTCTGATCCTTGTGGATCGCTTCCACCATGGCGACAGCCGAAGCGGACGGTGCATAAAACGCACTACCCGTTTTCAAGAGACCCACGATTTCAGCCCCTCCGTCGCGTGTACGCTTGACGATGGCGTCCAATTTCTCCTTCGACATGAGTTCCGATACGGGCTGTCCCTTCACGGTCGTATAGCGTGGGAGAGGCACCATCGTATCCCCATGCCCGCCCAAGACCATGGCTTCCACGTCGGTCACGGGCACATTCAGTTCGCCAGCGATAAATGTCCGCATTCTCGCAGAATCCAGCACACCGGCCATGCCGATGATTCTCGATTTGGGGAGGCCGCTGACCATCCGTGCGACATGCACCATGGCATCCAATGGATTGGTCACAAGGATCAGGATGATCTCCGGTGATCGAGACACCAGCTCGGTGACAACCGATTTCACGATCTTCGCATTCGTCGCCAATAACTCGTCGCGACTCATGCCGGGCTTTCTCGGCATACCGGAGGTGATCACGGCAATGGACGATCCGGCGGTTTCCTCATACCCGTTCGTGCCGACGACTCGGGAGTTGTACCCGCAAACAGGCCCGGCTTGGGAAATATCGAGCGCCTTCCCCTGCGGGACTCCCTTCGCAATATCGATCAGTACCACGTCGTAGCAATCTTTCTCGGCTAATCGCTGCGCCGTCGTCCCTCCGACGTTCCCGGCTCCTACCACCGTAATTTTCGGTCGTGTCATCATGACTACCTCATAAAACGTGAAACGTGAGACGTGAAGCGCAATATCCCTGTACGCTTCACTCTAAACCCCTCACGCATGTTCGTGCTCAGTCCAACCCCCAACCTTGAAGTTGATGGTACAGACGAAATTCTCCCCGTCGTAAAAATTGACCTTGATCTTTTTCTTGCCGAAAGTATTTGCCAGAAACACCTCTGGATTGTCGACCAGCTCCTGGTACCCACCGGGTGAGTATTCGCCCAAGTCATGAAAGACCACGATCATCCCCTCCTTCACTTCCTGCAATATTTTTAGTCGACATCGAGGATAGATCTCCCAGAACTTGGTCTCGATCATGTCCTTCGTCGGTTCAGGACGGTCTTCACCGGGTTTCACCGTCTGTCCGAACTTGGCTAAGCGACGGACGTAGGGATATTGGTGGCCCGTGAAAAGCTTATATAACCATGCGGGAACCTGAGGCTTTCCAATCGAGTCTGTCATACGCAATACCTGATTACGCCGTCAATTGCCGGTAAATACGAGGCAGCTTGGAGGGAAGGGCTTCGACAGTGCTGACGACGCAATACCGCGTGTCGGCATACATGCGGCCGAGATAGTTTTCCGCTTCCCGATCAATCGTCACACAAAAAGCCTCCACTCCCCGCACTCGCGCCTCGCGCAGAGCCATCTTCGTATCTTCCAGCGCATAGTCATCCTTGTAGCCATCGTCCAACGGTCGTCCGTCACTCAACAGCATGAGGATACGGTTCTTTGCGTCGCGCCTTAGTAACTTGGTTGTAGCGTGTCGTATCGCCGCTCCATCGCGATTCTGATGACGGGGGGTCAGGCCTCCCAGCCGATGGGCGGTCGAAGCGCCAAGCCGCTCGTCAAAATCCTTGACCGTGAGAAAGTCGACCATACCACGTCCCTGGCCGGAGTAGGCATACAGTCCATATTGATCGCCAACGGCTTCCAGTGCTTCACAGAGGAGCACCAGTCCTTCTTTTTCCACATCGATCACTCGACGCCCATGGTCGAGGGTCCGGCTGGTCGATCCACTCACATCGACAAGAAATGCCACGGCCACATCGCGCTCACGCTTTTCTCGACGGATGTAGATCCGATCATCGCCTTCCCTGCCAGCTCGTTGCTCTCCGGCTCGACGAACCACCGCATCGAGATCAACCTCGTCCCCGTCCGGTTGCCCAGTAACGCGTCGAAACGCAGGAGGACGCAACCCCTCAAAAAACCGCCGGAGCGACCGGACGGCACTCCGCTGCGCCGCCAACGTCGCCGTGACGAACTCATCGGATCCGATATCCGCGGGGCCTTCCCTGACACGGCTCCAATTCATCCGGTAATCGTCAATCCGATGGTCCCACTCGTGGTACAGCACCGTCTGTCCTTCGTGCGTCAGGATGTCTTGTCTCGATTGGGCACCGGGTTCGACAGCCACGCTATCTTCGACCAAGGACGGCAAGGATCGCCCCTCGCTTAAGCGCTCGTTGCCTCTGGGTTCCTGACCGCGTCGGGGATTTCCTATCGAAGCATTCTCAGAGTGGGCCGGAGGCTCCGACTGTTGTTCGAGCTGTTCCTGGCTCCATGTGATGAACTCCGGATTCATCGAGCCACGATAGGCCACATCGGTCACTGGGCGGTATTGATCGCCTAGCTGCGTAGGTGAGGGTTGCTCCCCTTGTCCATCTTTTGGCTCTTCGTCTCGTTCGACAGTGATCATCTCCCCACGAGCCGCCAAGAGTTCTTCCAATTTCACATACACGGCGTCGACCACGCGAACGACGTCCTCCGCCGTGGCCGTCGTCTTCAGAACGGCCTGGCTCATGCCCCAGAGGATGGAGACTTCCTCCTTCACCGCCTGGGGGACTGCAGCAGCTTCGGTTTCGCCTGTCGAAAGCCTCAAGAGGCAGTCGATGACCACTTCCTTGACCGTCACCCCTTGAGAGGGATCACGCGGGGTGATGGATTCGGCGGCCAACCGTGCCAGATCACGCCGAAGACCAGGATACTCAGCTTGCAACAGGCACTCGATACGAGCATCTTCCAGTACGACCCAGAGATCCCTGACGAGGAGTGCCTGAGGGTAAAGCTGAAACAAAGCATTAAGCGTGTCGGGTCTGGCCTCACTGGATCGACCGTAACGCTTTCGTACGGTATCGACCAGATCGGCGAGCCTATCGAGCGTAAGCCGATAGGTGCCGAATTCCAAATGCCCGGCTTCGTGCGCCGCCATCACGAAGTAGAGGCGCTCATTCTCCGCAGCTGTCGGATACCGACGAAGCAGCGCCGGCAAAGAAATGGACCTTCCGTCTGCGCTGACCGTCGCTCGGACTGGAGCCATCACGGAATCCGGAAGCGCCCTCACGGCCACATCGGTTCCGCAGAGTCCCTGGACAAACAATTTGATCCTTCGCGCGACCTGTCGAAACGGCACCCCACTTAAGGCCTGCTCAACCGAGGCCAGCGCTTTCTGGGACTCGACTGCAAAAAAGGCGCGTGCTGCGTCCGGACTATAGGCCAGTACTTCCATTCCAGTCGTGAACCAGTTCTCAAATTTTGAGACGGCCTCAGGCCCGTCCCCCAGCAGTTGGACCAGTTCCGGCGCACGATGTAGATAGCCGATGGTCGCCTCCACATGCTTCTCGGCCAGCAGGGACCCGTACTGCAACAGCTTGATCCGCCATACCTCCGACGGTACTGCGCGTAGGAGATTGGGTGAATCCGCAAGCCAGGCGATGCTGTATTCCGGAGATCGCTCGGCCAACAAGAGGCAGAGGGAGACGACTTTGGCACGAACGGTCGGCTGTTCTATCTGTTCAAGAATGGAGGGGCTGGTCCTGAGAAACTCCATGGTCGCCACATAGTCCGGCTTCCCCAGGCTGTTCGGCACAATCAATTTCATGCCCACGGTGGCCCAGTCCCGTACGCTCTCTACCGGCAGCACGGAGGCAAGCTTGGAGATGTGTCTGATGAACTCGAGACCCACGACCACGTTGACTTGCGTGAGTTCCATGCCGACGTCGAGCCAGGGGCGCAAGTGAATCGTGGGGACTTCTGAGAGAATCTGCGGAGCATGCCGAAGGTATTCGAGGGCGACGTTGGCGTCTTGCTCAGCCAGTTCCAGACTGATCGTCAGGACCTCAACCCGCGCACTAGCCGGTTCGATGAGCCCAAGCAACAAGGGGCTATCTTTAAAATATTTGAGCGCGGATGCGCCTGACGACTCAGCTAAGGCCACCCCAAGGTCAAGCCATAGGAGGATATCCCCCAACCTGGCGCGCCGGTCCAATTCAGGAAGTGCCTCGATCGCCGCGGTGGCTGTTTTCCCTGATAATTGGTGCAGTTCATCCAGCAGGGTCAAGACTTGCTCCTCCGCATCCGGTCGACCCGTGGCCTGAGGCAACCGAGTCATGAGTGCCTCCGCAATTTGTTTGCCCAATTCGGAAGCCAGCCGTTGGTGCAAGATCTGCTGAATGGACATGTGTGTCAGATTTGGTTATGAGAGCCGACCGAAGAGTCGGATTGTAAAGAAGCGAATTCCCCTTGTAAACTAGCGGATCTGCCTTTCATCGCTCGTAGGAGGAGGTCTATGGCTGAGCCAACACAGGAAAGCCTTGAGAAAATACGAAAGTTTGTGGAAGGGTTTGCAGAGAAGAGCGGAACCACCATGCATCCTAACTCCGCTGTGACCGAGGCGGTCGTCAACGGGTTGGCGATGCACATTGATGAACTGGGGAAGCCCCTCTGTCCGTGCAATTTCTATCAGGACAAACAAGCCGAAGCCAAGCTCCGACGTTGGATCTGTGCCTGCGACGAAATGCAGATCTACAAGTACTGTCACTGCCTCCTCTTTGTTCGCGAAGATGGGATGCCGATCACGGAATATTTGCCGGAAGGCCACGAGGGACGCGAGGTCTATGGTGTCGTCACCGATCCGACACCAGAGAAAGGTCGCGCCCTCAAGCATAAGGCCATCCCATCTCGACTCGTATCTGACGAGTCGCCAGCGGCCCCAGCCTCCCCGACATGATTCGGCCTCAGGTCACGCTCCGTTGGTGGTTCGCCTGCTGTCTGATGATCAGCATCTTTTCTGATCCATCGGGACCAGCAGCCGAGCCGCCTCCAGCAAATCCCCCCGCACTGAATGAGAAAGAGCTCTTCTCCTACAAGCCCAAGGGGCGGGGAGCGGCAACCGGCCAAGTGTTCCTCAGCTCACCCTCCGGCAAGGCCGTCACGCAGGCCGGTGTACCGGTCTATTTGATTCCGCGAATACCCTATACCCGGGACTGGTTTGACCGATATGTGCGCGTGACCGCCTGCCCCTCTCACAGTGTCGTATCGTTTCCCGATAATTCCGCTGTTCCTACGTCATCAGTTGACTGCCTTCGAGATGTTCTGTCCCAACTGTTGACCGAAAAACGCCTTGTCCCCTATCTCCGCACAACCCGAGCCAATCCCACTGGTCACTTTTGGTTCACGAAACTTCCCGCTGGACGCTATTATATAGTCAGCCTTCTCGAGGGAGGTTCCGGGGCACACCAGGATGCATCTCAGAGTGGAATTGCTTGGGCAACCCTGGAGCTGGACACCGGCGAGAAAGCCACAAACCTTGTCGTCACGGACTGCAAGAGCGGTCTTTGTTGACCAACAGGGTCCAGGTCGCCGTCTGGTCTCATTGAGAGTGCCAGCGGTCGCGGTAAGGTGCAAGGAGAGCCATGCGAATTCTCTTAGTTGAAGATGATGCGGATCTCGCGCAATTCATCCGAAAAGGGTTGAAAGAAGAGCAATACGCGGTTGACGTGGCAACCGATGGTGAAGAGGGGTTGGAACTCGCGTTACACAATGCGTACGACCTTCTCATTCTCGACATCGGGCTTCCCAAGCTCGATGGCCTCGCCCTTTGCCGCCGGATTCGCGATAAGGGGAACATGACACCGGTGTTGCTCCTGACCGCCCGCAACACCGTGGAGGATAAGGTCTCGGGGTTTGATACCGGTGCAGACCAATTTCTGCCGAAGCCATTCGCCTTCGTGGAACTGCTGGCACAAATACGGGCACTCCTACGGCGTGGCAGTGCACAACAAATCGTCCAACTGCAGGTGGCCGATCTAAGATTGGATCCGGCTTCTCATCGCGTCTGGCGCGCCGGAAAAGAGATCGCGCTCACCAATAAAGAATACGCGCTCCTCGAATTTCTCTTACGGAACAAGAATCGGGTCCTGACGCGTACCGCGATCATCGAACATGTCTGGGACATCAGCTATGACCCCATGACGAACATCGTCGACGCCCACATTCGGGCCCTCCGCGCCAAGATCGACCGAGACTTTTCTCCACCCTTGATCGCCACGGTACGAGGCGCCGGATATATGCTCGAAGAGCCGGACGCGCCTGCATGAAATCGCTGCGCGTCCTGATCAGCTGGTCCACCTTTGTCTTAATGGCCGGGCTGCTCTTGTTCTCCGCACTCGTCTACGCTGCGAGTGAGGTGTTGCTCCAACGTTTTGTGGACGGACGCCTGCTCGTATTGGGCGAGACCCTGGCCGAATTCGTAGAGCGGAAGCCCGAGCTCTTCGAACACCGTGACCGGGACATTGCACCAACCAGTGAATTGACTCAAAGCCCTACGGACCAGCACGTGTTGCCCGACGTCACTCATGCCCTCCGGGTTTTTTCCTCCAGAGGGTCGCTCGTCTGGAGGAGTCCTCACGCATCGAGACTGGAGTCGCTTCCCCCGCGAATTCTTGAACAAGTCCGCCTCAAGAACATCCTGTTTGAGACCTTCAAGGCACCCGATGGCATACCCGCGCGTCACCTGTTTCTCTTCTTCGTCGGCAAAGGCGGCGTCCAGTATGTCTTGCAGGCAGAAACGTCGCTGCTTCACTACCAGGAAACCTTGAATGGTCTGGTCCTTCTCCTGGCACTCGGGTCCGGAGCGACTCTTTTTTTCGCATGGATCGGCAGTCACTGGTTGTCCAAGAAAGTCCTTGGCCCGATCGATGCGTTGTGCAGAGGCGCCGAAACGATGTCGGACACCGACCTCGGAAAGCGACTGCCGATGGACTCACCGTACTACGAGTTTCGTCGACTCACCCAGGCTGTCAATGCCGTGTTGGATCAATTTCAACGCGGCAGTGAAGTCCAACGAAACTTTTGCGAAATCGCGGCCCACGAGATGAAGACGCCGCTGACGATCCTGCAGGGGAATCTAGAGGTTGCCCTGATGAAAGCGCGGACTGTCGATGAGTATCATGAAGTGCTCCTGAACAACCTCCAGCAAGTCGAGCGTCTCATTGCGCTGACCCGGCCCTTGTTGACTCTCGCGAAATTCACCAGCAGCAAGCCTCCGGTCAATCTCGTCCCTCTCGTGCTCGAGCCACTGATCCAAGAGATCGTTGACGAGCTCGCACTACTTGCCGACGACCGTCAGATCGCACTACGGTTCGAGACCCAGCCGGTTCCCTCAGTACTCGGCGACACCCAATGGCTCAAACAAGCGTTGATCAACCTGCTTGATAACGCACTGCAGTATACCCCGGCCGGTGGGTCCGTCACGGTGCGGCTCCAGGCAGTGGGTCGAGAGGTCGCCATAGCCGTCGAAGACACGGGCCATGGTATCGAACCGGAGCATATTCCCCACCTGTTCGAGCGCTTCTACCGGACGGATTGGGCTCGAGCGAAGGACACCGCCGGGACCGGACTTGGACTCCCCATCGTGAAGGAAATCATGGAAGCCCATGGCGGCAGCATCGCGGTCACCAGCGAAGTCAACAAAGGCTCGATCTTTACCCTACGTTTGCCGGCCCTCACCCAGCCTGCGCTTTCCGCGTAGCCGTTTCTTGTCCGCACGCACGATTTCCTCCCCAGCCAAATATCTACTTTCGTGTACCTCTTCCGACGTGTGATTCGGCTATACCAGCATGAAGAACTCTTCATGATCCCCTCATGGTCGCTTCATAATTCAGGCGTATATATATAGGAAAGTGAAAGGGGGTGAACACATATTATGATTTCCTTTATTGAAGGGTTCTTATTGTTGGCCATATTCAGCGTGCTGTTCGCCATGATGCAGACCGCGAGTCGGTAACCAGCCCGACTTCCTGATCAGGTCAGGAATGACCTGACGGGGAGGGTGCCTGAGTGTGAATACCGGTGTTTGAATGTGAGGCGGAGGCCGGTAGGGAAATGGGCGTTGCTTCGAAGCCGAGAGGGGGCCGTTCTATTTTCTCTCTTTCATCGCTCGTTCAACCTCTCGTCCCGCCTCTCGAGCCTTGATCGACGCGCGACGATCATGTTGCTTTTTCCCTTTTGCCAATCCCAGTTCAACCTTGGCCTGGCCTCGCGCTGAGAAGTAGATGCGGAGCGGGATCAGCGTGAGCCCTTTCTGCTGGGTTTTACCAAGAAGCTTGTTGATCTCCTTTCGGTGCAGGAGCAATTTTCTGGTTCTGATCGGGTCATGGTTCATGACATTGCCGTGGCTATACGGGCTGATGTGGCAATGGTGAAGAAAGACCTCTCCTTCTTTGACGTCGGCATAGCTGTCTTGTAGGTTCACACGGCGCTCGCGGAGCGATTTCACTTCGGTCCCCTTGAGGACCATCCCTGCTTCGAACTTCTCCTCGATAAAGTAGTCGTGATAGGCCTTCCGATTGGTCGCTACGACTCTGGACTGATTTTCTGTCTCTTTGGGCATTAGAGAGAACCTACGCCTTGATCTCTTTCTTGGATACCGCCTATGATGCCGTTCATGGGTTCTGGTAGGCTCGACTCCTTCGGCAGTATCCTCTCCGGGATCTCCAAACGACTGGGTCTGGAGCCGAGATTAATCGAACTTCGTTTACAGCATCGCTGGCACGATCTTGTCGGCGAACCCATGGCGAGCCATACCTGGCCGTCTCAGATTCGCTTCAAGAAACTGTACCTCATCGTCAGAAATCCTGTCTGGCTACAACAATTGACGTTTCTGAAACCGGCCCTACTGACTAAGCTAGAGGCAGAGGCTGGACCAGGGTGCGTGACCGACATTACCTTTCGTGTCGGAGAGATTCCTGAAACAAGCGCGACCAACACCGACGCCTTCACCACCAACCTCATGCCTCCTCATCCAGCTATACCCCTGCCTGAAGTAACCTCACACACTGAGACGATCCAAGATACCTCATTACGCGAGCGATTTAGAGAGGTGATATCGAGATACCTGGCTCAGGCTCCGGTTCGACCGGCAAAGGATCCGTCACAAGCCCCTTGAACAGAATGCGCGTGTCGTCGAAACTGTTTCCATCTTGAGGAATGGGGCCCATGCCGCCTTCTTCATCCTGGTCCAGCAATCGATAATATCCACGCATGGATTGTTCATAATCCTTCACTACTCCCGCGTCGCCCGCCAGATACTTGGCCAAGACTTCCGGCTCCGTCTTGAGATGGTCGTCGAACACATAAATCACGATCTGTCGGTATCGCCCTCCTGGATCACCGGCGGTGGTAGGGTAGATTTTCATGGAACCGAAATCGCGCGTTTCATGGGCGACTTTTCGAAACCGTTTCACCAATTGCTCAAGTTGATCATCTTGTGTATCTCGAGGGACGTAGGTTGCCACGAAATGACCGGACTGGGAACCCACGGTATAGGGTGGAATCGAGCGGTCGGGCCGACTGAGATACATGCCTCCCCAAATCAGCGCAAAGGACCCCACAAACACCCAGAGCGCAAATTTGACGACAATATCCAGTGGCTTCTTGCTTGTGAGACTGGCGGGAGACATGGGAGAAGCTACTCGTGTGGATACAGGCTCAGCTCGATCGGACTCGAGTAAACCGTCACGGGGTGTCCTCCGGAGACACATCCTCTCGTTCGACTGCTTCCGCCAGTCTGGCAACCCCCACAACGCGGTCTCCTTCGCCATCAAGTTCGAGTATACGAACGCCTTGGGTATTCCGGCCTATTTCACGGATGTCGTCCACCTTGCACCGGAGCACATTGCCTTGCGCGGCCATCAACATGATCTCGTCATCGTCTCGGACTTGTAAAAATCCGACAGCGAGGCCGTTTCGCTCCGTCGTCTTCACGCTGATAATGCCCTTTCCCCCACGGCCCTGCACACGATACTCACCGACCGGCGTCCGTTTCCCGTAGCCACCTTCCGTGACGGTCAAGATGGAGGTTGTAGAATCGGGCGTGATGGTTTCCATACCGATGACTTCATTTCCCTCTTCAAGGGTGATCCCCTTCACACCATAGGCGGTCCGACCCATCGGCCGGACTTCGTCTTCCTTGAATCGAATGGTCATACCCTGTCTGGTTCCCAGCAGAATCTCTCGTTGTCCATCGGTCAGCTGCACCCCAATGAGCTTATCGCCGCTCTCCAGCCCGAGGGCGATGATGCCGCCCTGGCGTGGGTTGCTGAACGCAGAGAGTTCCGTCTTCTTGATGATGCCCTTCTTGGTTCCCATGACAATGTACCGGTCGTCACGAAACTCTTTGACCGGCAGGGTCGCCGTGACCTTTTCGTGACTCGATAAGGCCAAGAGATTCACCAACGCCTTGCCCTTCGCAGCCCGGCTAGCCTCGGGAATTTCATGGACCTTCAACCAATACACTTTTCCCGCATCGGTAAAAAAGAGAAGCGAATCGTGGGTGGAGGCGGTAAAGAGATCCTCGACGAAGTCCTCCTCCTTAATACCCATGCCGATCTTACCCTTCCCCCCTCGTCGTTGGGCGCGGTAGAGGGACACGGCATTTCGTTTGATGTATCCTGCATGGGAGATGCTCACGATCACTTCCTCTTCCGCGATCAGGTCTTCCAGGCTGATTTCCGCTTCTTCTTTGACGATCTGCGTGCGGCGTTCATCCTTATAGGCTTCACGAATTTCCGTCAGCTCGTCTTTGATGATGGTCCGGACCAGGGCTTCGCTGGCCAGCACGGACTTGAGGTATTCGATCTGCTTCAGCACGTCCTGGTACTCCTCGACGAGCTTCGTTCGTTCAAGCTGGGTTAGGCGCTGGAGCCGCATGTCGAGGATCGCGGTGGCTTGGATCTCCGTGAGACCGAATTGTCGCATCAACCCCGCCCGCGCCTCGTCCGGCGACTGCGATCCCCGGATGAGGGCGATCACGGCATCCAGATTGTCCAGGGCGATCTTAAGACCTTCGAGAATGTGCGCACGCTCTTCCGCCTTCTTGAGCTCGAACGCCGTCCGCCGTACTACGACTTCCCGTCGATGTTCTAGGAAATGGTGGAGGATCTGCTTGAGATTCAGGATCTCCGGTCGATTATTGACGAGCGCCAGCATGATGACACCGAACGTCGTTTCAAGCGGAGTATGTTTATAGAGGTTGTTCAGGACCACCAAGGGGATTTCACCCCGTTTCAGCTCGATCACCACCCGGACACCCTCGCGATCAGAGGACTCGTCTCGTAAGTCCGAGATGCCTCGAATTCGGTCTTCTTGCACCAACTCGGCGATCTTCTTGATCAGGCTCACCTTGTTGACTTGGTAGGGAATCTCCGTGACGATCAGGCGTTCCCTGTCGGTCCGCTCATCGGTTTCCACCACGACTTTCGCCCGCAAGGTGAGGAGGCCTCGCCCTGACTCATAGGCGTCTTTGATGCCGCCGACGCCGTAAATGAAGCCGGCCGTCGGAAAATCAGGCCCTGGTATTTTCCTCATCAACTCTGGGATGGTTACTTCGGGGCTTTCCAATAGGAGGAGCAACCCGTCGATGACTTCGGCAATGTTGTGGGTCGGGATGTTGGTCGCGTAGCCGACGGCGATACCACCCGCACCGTTGACCAACAGATTCGGCACTCTGGTCGGTAATACCAGCGGTTCTTCTCTTGATTCGTCATAGTTAGGCCCGAAGTCGACCGTGTCCTTGTCGATGTCGGCTAACATCTCCTCGGCCAGTTTCGTCATGCGCGCTTCGGTATACCGCATGGCCGCCGGCGAATCGCCGTCCATCGAACCATAGTTTCCTTGGCCATCCACCAGGAGATAGCGCATGTTGAAATCCTGCGCCATCCGCACGAGGGTGTCATAAATGGCCGAATCTCCGTGGGGATGGTAGTTCCCCATGATCTCGCCCACGATCTTGGCTGATTTGCGGTAGGCTCGATTGGAGGCAAGGCCCATCTCATTCATGCCGAACAGAATTCGGCGATGGACCGGTTTCAGTCCGTCTCGTACGTCTGGGAGTGCCCGTCCCACGATTACGCTCATGGCGTAATCCAGGTACGAGGACTTCATCTCGTCTTCGATTGCGATATGGCCTAGCCGCTCATCTGGAGGCATTCTTCCCTCGGATGCTGAAAATGATCATCGGCTCCATTCTCGGTTCGAAAAAATCCTCAACGTACCCCAGAGGGTACGCCTCCGGTCTTTTCCTGCCTGCGGCCTTGCCGGATGACCATTTTGAGCATCCGACAGGCCGCAGGCAGGATACTAAATAGATTCTGCTACTCTACCTACACATCCAAATTCTTGACCTCAAGCGCGTGGGTTTGGATGAAATTCCGACGGGGTTCCACTTCGTCACCCATCAGAATCGTAAAGATCTCGTCCACACCGGTGAGGTCTTCCAGCGTCACTCGCAGAAGGGTGCGTGCCTCAGGATTCATCGTAGTTTCCCACAGCTGCCCAGGGTTCATCTCTCCCAAACCCTTGTACCGCTGAATACTGAGCCCCTGCTTTCCCATATCTAAGATGGCCTTCACCAGCTCGTCGGTGGTCCGATGCTGGTTCTCCTGGTTCTTCGCCTTGAGTCTGTATGGGGGTCGCCCCAATCCAATCGCCGCCGGAGTCAGCTTTTGGAGCTCACGGAAGTCTGCGGAACCCACAAGTTCGTGAGTGATAGCCACCTCGTGAGCAACGCCGTTCGTATGCACTCGGCAGATGACTTTGTTCGACTGATGCTCCTCATCCACTAGTACGTCGAAGACCGGCGTCACTTTAGGAAACACCACTGCCAGCGAGCGTTTGATGTTTTCGACCGACTGTTGGAGTGCCTCGCGATCTTTGAGTCGCTCGCGATCGAGTCCCGGCTCATCGACAAACGCCCGCAAGATTGCTGCCTCATGCGGCTTCTTGTTCACGCGAGTCAGTAAGGATTCGAATGTGATCATCTTCTTGAGAATCGGCAAGAGTCGTCGCCCGGTGACATATTCTTGAACGCCTTCTAAGTAGAGCTCAACGTCTTCGACGGCTAAGTCGGCCAGATGCTCGTTCAAAGACGCTTCGTCCTTGAGATACCGCTCTGCCTTGCCCTTCTTCACTTTGAACAACGGGGGCTGGGCGATGTAGATATAGCCCCGCTCGATCAGTTCAGGCATTTGACGGAAAAAGAACGTTAGGAGCAGGGTCCGGATATGACTGCCGTCGACGTCGGCATCGGTCATGAGAATGATTTTGTGATAACGGGCCTTTGCGATATCGAACGTGTCCTTTTCCGCCTTATCACCTTCTTCCCGTTTCCGACCGATCCCGGTCCCCAGCGCCATGATGAGCGTCCGGATTTCATCGCTGGAGAGCATCTTATCGAAACGCGCCTTCTCAACGTTCAGGATCTTGCCTTTCAAAGGCAAGATGGCTTGGAACTTACGGTCGCGTCCTTGCTTCGCAGAGCCGCCGGCTGAATCTCCCTCCACGATGTAGAGTTCGCTCAAGGCCGGGTCTTTCTCAGAACAATCGGCTAATTTTCCGGGGAGCGAGCCTCCATCAAGTGCGCTCTTACGCCTGATCAGGTCCTTGGCCTTCCGAGCTGCTTCGCGCGCTCGGGCAGCATCCACGGCCTTGCCAATGATCTTCCGAGCGACCGGGGGATTCTCTTCAAAGTAATTGCCCAAAGATTCGTTGACGGCCGCCTCGACCACACCTTTTACTTCGCTGTTCCCCAGCTTGGCTTTCGTCTGACCCTCGAACTGCGGGTTGCGTACCTTGACGCTGACCACGGCGGTCAACCCTTCCCGCACATCGTCCCCCGTTAACGACTCCATATCTTTCTTGAGGAGATCGTTCGCGTTCGCAAACGTGTTGATCGTCCTGGTCAGGGCGGCCTTGAATCCCACTAAGTGGGTGCCGCCTTCCCTCGTATTGATATTGTTCGCGAATGAAAAGAGATTCTCGGAATAGCTGTCGTTGTACTGCAGGGCGACTTCGAGAATCATTTCCGGCCGCTCGACCTTCACATAGATCGGCTTATGCAAGGGTGTCTTTGCTTCGTTGAGATGTTCAACGAAGGAGACGATGCCGCCCTTGTACAAAAACGCCTGTTCTTTTGCCGGCTCTCTCCGTTCATCCCTTAGCGTAATCGACAGACCTTTATTCAGAAAGGCCAGCTCGCGCAGGCGTTGCGCCAACACGTCGAAGCTGAACTCCAGCGTCTCAAAGACTTGTCCGTCCGGTTTGAACCGAACTTTTGTGCCTCGGCGCTTCGTCTTCCCCATGGCCTCAAGCGAGGCACTGGGCTTCCCGCGCTCATATCGTTGCTCGAACACTTGGCCATCCTGCCAAATCTCCAGCTCGAGCCACTCCGACAAGGCATTGACCACGGAAATACCCACTCCATGGAGGCCGCCTGAGACCGTGTAGGCTCCTTGCTCAAACTTCCCGCCCGCGTGAAGGACCGTGAGTGCCACCTCAGCTGCCGACTTGTTTTGCGTAGGATGCATGCCCGTGGGAATACCACGCCCGTTGTCGGTGACCGTGACACTCCCATCAATATGGATGGTGACTTCGATGGTCTCCCCGAATCCGGCCATGTGCTCATCGACACTATTGTCGACGACCTCATACACGAGATGGTGTAGACCGTCGACTCCGGTACTGCCGATGTACATCGCTGGTCGCTTCCGGACCGCATCGAGTCCCTCAAGGACTTTGATCTGGTCGGCGCGGTAACTATCTGACTTGGACTGAGACGGATCTTCTGTGGCCATCGTTTCCTAACTACCTGGTGAGCTGCTGAGGCTAAATCTTAATAGGCATCACGACACACTTGAACCCTGGACTTTCCGGCTCCTGGATCAGACAGGGACTCAAGGGGGTCTCCATTTGAAGCGAGAGCATCTCTCCATCCATCACATTAAACACATCCAACAGGTACCGGGCATTGAAGCCGGTGTTCAATGTCTCTCCCTCGTACTGTGCCGGGAGCTCTTCTGTCGCTTCCCCGTAGTCTGGACTGCTGGAATAGAGCGTCATTCGACCGGATGTGAACGACACTTTCACTGCACTGGATTTGTCCTTTGACAAGACCGACACCCGACGGAGTGCACTCTCCAGTTCGGCCCTATTCACATGAATGGGTTTCCCGATTTCCTTGGGAACAACCTGCTGATAGTTCGGATAGTTGCCTTCCATCAGCCGTGATGTCAGAAGGAGGCCGCTTTTCCTGAAAATCATCAGATTCTTCGTGAAACCAATCAGCGGCTCGCCATCTCCTCCCTCCTCCAGGAGATGCCGGATCTCAAGGGCCGCTTTTTTGGGAATGATGGCTTTCATTTCTAGCGGCATTCCTTTGGCACCGGCCGCACCGACTTCCTGTTCCGCCACGGCGAGGCGATGACCGTCCGTCCCGACTAATCGCAGAGACGTTTTCTTTTCAGTGGCCAGCAATGTGACCAGGAGGCCGTTCAGGATATATCGGGCATCATTGTCACCGGCCGCAAACAGCGTTTTCCGAATGAGTTCGAGCAGACCCTCTCCTGAGAGAGGAGTCAACCCTTCCCGATCGATAGTCGGCAGCGCGGGGTACTCGCTACTGGGAAGACCCACAACTTTGAATTGGCTCTTTCCGGCTTGAATGGTCGTCCAGTTGTTATCAGCGGCCAGTAATTCGATATCCCCGGGAGGTAATTCCTTCACGATCTCGAACAGTTTTCGAGCCGAGATCGTCACTCCTCCTGTACTCAACACGGCCCCTTTGTAGAGACCCCTTACACCGATCTCAAGATCAGTTGCGACGATCTCAATCCCGTCTTGTTTGGCCTCTAACAAGATATTCGACAGAATCGGCATCGTGTTCCGCTTCTCCACGACACCCTGTACGCGCTGGAGCCCCGTCAACAACTCATCCCGCCCGATGCGTACTTTCATAGCATGCTCCCCCAGCCAAGGCGTTAACTTCTCAGAATCTGCTCTTTCAACGTCTCAAGAGTTGTCTGCAACGTGGTGTCGGTTTCTTTGGCTTTCGCAACCTGACGACAGGCATGAATGATGGTTGTATGATCCTTCCCGCCGAATTGTCGTCCGATTTCCGGGTACGATGCATCAGTGAGCTCGCGACAGAGATACATAGCGATCTGTCGAGGATGCACGAGTGTTTTGCTCCGTCGGCGCGATTTCAGTTCCGTCAACTTGACATGAAATTGACTGCACACTGCTTCTTGAATGTCGTCCATCGCGACGATCTTTTTCTTATCGCCGATGACGTCTCGAAGAAGATTCTTCGCAAGCTCAAGGGTGATCACCTGTCCTGTCAGCGAGGCATAGGCCCCTAAGCGGACAAGGCTCCCTTCAAGCTCTCGGATGTTGCTTTTCATCGTGATCGAAAGGAATTGAATGACGTCTTCTGGTAATTTGACGCCCTCGTCCTCCGACTTCTTCCGTAAGATTGCAATACGCGTCTCGACGTCGGGAGGCTGTAGATCTGCAATAAGCCCCCATTCAAACCGGGAGCGGAGGCGTTCTTCAATATCTGGCATATCCTTTGGGAACCGATCACTCGAGAGAACAATCTGCTTATGTCCTTCATATAAAGCATTAAAGGTGTGGAAGAATTCTTCCTGTGTCCGTTCTTTTCCCATCAGGAATTGAATATCATCGATCATGAGCATATCGATATGTCGATAGCGCTTCCGAAGGTCCATCATCTTGTCGTATCGGATCGAATTGATGACTTCATTTGTAAACTGTTCAGTAGTTAAATATGCGATGCGGAGGTCGCTCTTTTCGGCAACATGATTTCCAATTGCATTCAGGAGGTGGGTTTTCCCAAGGCCTACGCCACCATAGATGAAGAGTGGGTTATAGGTCTGTCCTGGTTGTTCGGCCACTGCCATACATGCAGCATGGGCGAATTGATTCCCCGCACCAACGACGAAGTTCTTGAAGGTATATTTTGGATTGAGTTGAATTCCTCGACGACTCTTACTTTGATTTCCTGGTCGCGGCGTGGCAGATGGGGAGACTATCTCATTCTGTTGCACTGAGGCTTTCTCACGGACAGTAAACGCCACCGTCGTCTCTCCTCCACCGCGGGCAGTTGATACTGCCTCTGCTAGCAGAGATGCATAATGTGTATCCAACCACTCTCCGAAGAATTTATTCGGTACACCAATATGAGCCGTCGAGTTCTCAATCCGGTCAAGATGCACAGGCATAAACCAAGTGTCATATACTTGCTTCGGTACCCTCCCTTGAATGTACTGCAATGCCTCTTCCCAAAGTGTGTCTACACTCATAAGTTGCTCAAAATTCCATACACAGGATTATTCACACTTGTGGATAACAATATTTTTACCATACCCCTATCCGCCTACATTTCAGTGCATAAGCTGTCACATATTTAAATTCGATAGTTGCTTACACTGACTCCTAGAAATCCACCCACAGATTTCCCCCACGTTTCACCTCCTTAAAACCAAACTATCCCCAAACTTATCCATCGGTTTATATATCAATAAATCCTCTATATTCAATAACTTATCTCTTATCCTCACTTTTCACTTTCCTACTCCTAATTCGACTACTACGAATCTTCTTTCTTTAAGAAATATCGGAGCTATAGAGCAATAACTTTTTCAGCCTTGAGTAATAACTCCAACACTTGCCCATACGATAAGCCCTCATCCCGCCGAACAAGTGATGGTTCAATGATCCTTTCAACCTTTCCCGGAGGAAGAGTCTTATCTAGCGAAACCACAAGCCCAGAACCTTGTTCAAGACAGATTGAACGGGCAATCGATCGCTCTCTAGGGTGAACGACATAGACAATTGAGCTCATACCACAACTTCTCTTTTAGAAAATAAGGGCACAATCTGTGGATCGGATAACATCCGCAATATGCTCATCTATATCGTATTGGACTTGAAAGTCACTCCGTAATTGGGTGCGATCCTGTGTGGCCTGGAGAAGAAATGGAATCTGTAGATGGATGATCGAGGGGAGATATTTCTCAAGAATATCAACATCAACAACATCATCTGTGTCGTCACTAAGGAGTCGAAAAGATTCTCCAAGGAGAACCACGGTAGTGTGGTGTGATCCTGCAACAAGACCAAGGGCTATCCTCAGCGCTTCAACAGGCCTGTGCGTTTTACGAGGATCTTCTTGAATGACAACGGCAATAGTCTTAGCCACGGGAGATTCGTCGACCAGTCACGTAAATGACAAGAACGGCTTACAGTTCTCAATAAGTCCTGAGAGTACCACTAGACCACATAGGGACATGTTTGGACCCACATCGGTAGTCGGAACACCATGTTGCTGGCAACCATAGGCACAGATGAAAATATTTGCGCCTGTTTGCGCAAGGTTTCGATATTCCTCACGTGGCATGTTCTTAACACCCTCATCAATGAGGTAGAGATATACTTCATGGCCGGCGTCGAGCGCAGCCTGGGCCAACCCATGGACGGTTGAAGCGCTCACATGTGAGGGAGGTAAGGCGAGGAGGAACCCTACTTTGTGAGTTTGCTGTGAATTCACAAGATTTTCTATTATTAATTCAATATGTTAGGTGTGAATTAGTATCGAGAGAGTACGGGGTTTGAAGGGGAAAGTCAACGTGAAAAATGGCTCGTCAAGAGATGGTGAGGAGCGGTTGAATCGCGGTGGGGAGTGCTGCCAGAGGGAGATCATACTGGCTCTTTGTCACCATATTTCGAAGGATTCCTGTGCCTTTCGTGACTTCGTCATCACCGATGATGAGAGTGAAACTACAACCAAGCCGATCAGCCTGCCGCAAGTGAGCCTTCAAGGTGGAAGAACGGAAATCTGACACAGCTGAAATTCCACAGACGCGAAGGTCCTCTAGTGCAGAGAGGCCGGCAAGTGACCCTTGCTCACCAAAGGCAGCGATGTAGACAACCGCTTTAGCAGCTGATGTCCGGATGGCTGAATCTGCGAGCAACATTGCAATACGTTCTAAACCGACGGCGAAACCAACAGCCGGTGTGGGAGGTCCTGAGAGAGTCTCAACGAGACCATCATAACGTCCACCTGCCCCGACGGCGTTCTGTGCGCCAAGATTCATCGCGGTCACTTCGAAGGTCGTGAGGTTGTAATAATCCAGTCCACGGACGAGTCGATGATTTAAAGAATATGGAATGCGGATAAGATCAAGTCCGCGCAAGACAGCGGCAGAGTAGGCTCGAGGAGCTTCAGAGAGTGAATCGGCGAGCCGAGGAGCCTGTTCTGTAAGGGCACGACACTCCGGGACCTTACAATCGAGAATGCGAAGAGGGTTCATCTCGATCCGGCGCTGGCAATTTGAGCACAGGTGGGATTCATGTTGTTTCAGGTAGGTCACAAGCTGAGGTCGATAGGAATCCCGATCAGCGGGATATCCTAAGTTGTTAATCTCCAAAGTGAGGCCCTGGAGACCAACATCACTCAGTAACCGCCATAGCAGGGCAATGACTTCAATATCAGATCGCGGGTCAGCCATCCCAAAGGACTCGACACCAAATTGATGAAATTGTCTGAGCCGCCCAGCCTGAGGTCGCTCGTGCCGAAACATCGGTCCAAAGTAGAAGTACTTCTGGGGAACGGGCACTGCCCCGCGATTGTGCTCGATATAGGCTCGGACTGTCCCGGCAGTCCCCTCAGGTCGAAGGGTCAGCGAGGTGCCGTCTCGATCTTGGAAGGTGTACATTTCCTTCTCGACAATATCGGTCGATGCCCCAATACTGCGTGCAAACAGGGTCGTCACTTCAAAGATCGGAATACGAATTTCATGAAATCCATACCGGTCTGCCCACCGCCTGGCAGTTTCTTCAATGAAGCGCCACCGTGGTGTCTCCTCCGGCAATAAGTCCTTCACGCCTTTGATGCCCTTAATCATGGAAACAGTGATCCCTGTCTTGATTGAAAATGGCTCGGTCTCGCGATTCGGCGGACTATAACGGCGCCTTCTGCGGCAAGTCAACGGACTCGACCTTGCGCCATATGGACATGAGAGGTATAGTGCCCGACTTGCGGTTCAGGAGAATGTGGTAGACCCTCTATGAGTCAAGATCAATCGGGCCGCCGGGTTGTCGCCATCGCGCCTATGCCACCGGAGAAGTCTGCCTATGCGCTGGCGCGCTATAGCCGATCGCCGGACTCCATCGAGGACAGCATCCGGTGGGTGCATGGTCACTCGTCGGAAAAGTTCTGGGAGCAATTTTATTTCGATTACGGCCATGCGTCGATCGCCGATCTCGGGCATGTCATCATCTGTTTTGAAGAGATTTCCGAGCTGGCCGCCATTCGTTTAGAGGACGAGCCGCTCTGGGATGGTCAGGCGAAGTCGAGCCGTTATCAGAATTTTGCCTCGAGTCGGTGGTTTGTCCCAGGCCAGATTCGAGGAAGCGAAACGGAAGCGGTCTATGAAGGCATTCTCCGCAGCCTGTCCGAAATCTATCGTTTACTGCACGACCCACTGATCTCCTACCTCTCTGTGCGCGAGCCGCGTCCGGAGGCTATGAAACCAGCCGATTATCAGCGGACGATCGCAGCACGGGCGTTCGACGTCACTCGGTATCTGCTTCCCCTTGCGGCCAAGACCAACGTCGGGCAGGTCGTCAGCATCCGGACATTGGAAAAACAGATTACACGTCTACTATCGTCCCAACTCCCCGAGCTACGGGCGATCGGCGAAGATCTGAAAGATGCCTGCCAACGAGCTCCGGTAAATCTGTGGAGCGAGCTCTGCGGGCAAACGTCAGGCGTGAACGACCCTCTCGCGCCGACACTGGCACGGCATGCGAAGGCGAATGACTATCAAGAATCAGTGTATTCCGACTTGGCTCGTCACGCGAAAGAGGTGTTACGCGGAACGGGATTGGACCAGCCCAGCACCTGGGGCGCCGCAGAGACGGTCGAATTGATCGATCCCCATCATCCGCTCGATGAAATCGTTGCGACGTTGCTCTATCGTGTGTCACAGGCCCCGTACCGGAAGATTCTCGATGTCGTCCGAGACTGGTCTGAAAAAGAGAAACAGGCCACTATCGAAGTAGCCACGAGACAGCGTGGGCCTTACGATGACCTCATCAAGGAATTCCGCAGCGGCTATGCATTCAACTTTGACATTCTGATGGATATCGGTGCCTGGAGAGATATGCACCGGCACCGACGGTGCCAGCAGGTGCAACAAAACTTCACAACCGTTCACGGCTATGACGTGCCACCGCCGTTGGTCGACGCCGGGTTGGATACAGAGTATCGACAGGCCATGGATGCGGTGCGCAACGACATCGAATTGCTCAAGAAAAAGGACCAGGAAGCCTCGCTCTACGCCATTCCCTTTGGTTTCAAGGTTCGTTGCCTGTTCAAAATGGACTATGCCGAAGCGGAGTATATCGCCAAGCTCCGTTCCGGGGTCAAAGGCCACTGGTCCTACCGAACGGTTGCCTGGCAGATGAAGCAGCAGATATCCAAGAAGTTTCCCTTCCTTGGGGAAGGGATCCACGCGACACCTCCTGATGTCCAAGACGCGCTGACTCGATAGCATCCCCGTATCATTCATGAGCACCCATCAGCAACAGTGCGAAGCGGCCATCGTCGCCGGCATGTGGGATACCCTGTTCGCCGAGTCGATGGCCTGGAGCCGAGATCCCGACGGAGCGAAAGATCCACGTCCGCTGTTCGCCAGAAATGTCGTGTATCTCTTGCAGGGTCGGTTTGCCGATGCATGGAAAGCCTATGCGCTCTGTCTTGAGTCGCAGGAACATATCGCGGCGGTGGGGAGTTGGGTGAACGATCTGCTCGACCGGCACGCGGAGTGCGGTTACGTTCATTTGATCAAGGGCTTGTTTCTGGCACAATCTGGTCAATCGGAAGAGTCCATCAAACCGTACGCAGAAGCCGCGAAGCTGATCCCGCAGTCGGCCTATCCTCATTACTTTCTTGCGCAGATTCATGAACGGGCCGGTCATCCGGAAATGGCGATTAAGGCGTATCGCGAGGCTGTCCGGCTCGCGCCCGACTTTGCCCCGGCGCGGATGAATCTCGGCGTCGCCTATCAGGATCAAGGGCGGCTGGAAATGGCGATCAAGGAGTATCGTGAAGTCATTAAGCTTACCCCGAACGATTCGGCGGCTCACTCCAACCTCGCCTGCGCCCTTGGTGAACAGGGAAAGCTGGAACCGGCCGTGCAATCCTACAAGACGGCCTTGAAACTGAATCCACAGGATGCCGAAGTGCACTTTGCTCTTGGAGGATTGTACGAAACACGCGGGCGTCTGGACCTGGCGCAAAAGAGCTACCACGATGCGCTCAGTGCCGACCCGGACTTTGGCGCCGCCCATTCCGCGCTCGGTTGGATCGCATTGGGCAAACATCGACTGCAAGAAGCGGCGGACACGTTCAGCCGGGCGCTCAAGTGCAACGAAGAAGATGCACGGGCCTATCACGGGATCGCCGAAATCTACGCGATCCGAGGCAAGCGCCAGAGCGCGATGGAAAACTATTCCAA
>JAOUHJ010000055.1 GCA_029865225.1 Nitrospira sp. | reverse complement strand
GGGATAGCAGTTTCAAAGACTACAGCGACGAAGAAGCGGAACGAGGAGAAATGCTACAGTTCGAAGGGGAGACCTCTGCGAGTAATTTTTTTAATGACTTAATCTGCGCTGAAAGGTCTGGTGTCCCAAGACAGCACTGATTGGAACCAAGTTCTTGCCTGGTTAAAACAATTAGAATCTCTCAAAGATCTGGTAAGTTATGGGGTCCAACAACAGCCTAAGAGGCCAAAACCCGCGTTGTTTAACACGTAACCAGTCACCTAGAGTAACCCTCTTCTGATTGGAATCTTATGTGTGGATTGAGAGTGAGGACTGGAACAAGTCTCACGTGTGAAGTTGACAGACAGAATGGAAAGGTTCATAGAAGGCGCTACTCTCGATTCTAAATTTGAATGGAAATAGAATGCCGTTTGAGAGAGGTAGACTCAAGACTGGTGGACGACAACGCGGCTCACCAAACAAATCGACTCAAAAGGTCCGGCGGTTATGCCGAGAGGTGCTGGAGACGGAGGAATTCCAGCACAAATGGCGTCAGTACTTTGCTAACACTTCGTTAGATGAGATAGAACCGAAACTCCTTACCCTTGCCTTCCATTACGCCTACGGGCGGCCGCGTGAGCAGATCCAACTGAGTGGGATGGATAGTGACACACCTTCCCCGAAGATCGTCTTTTATATCCCAGATAACGGACGCCAGCTTCCGTAATATATAGCTGAGAAACCTGGCGTAGATAGCCCTTTAGATTCACGGTATTCGAGACCGGATTACGGGATGGTCGAGTTGTGGACCTGGCCATTGTCAATCGCGGTCAAGCATCGATGTATGCTTTGAGTAGGCTCCGGCGGGGACGGCCAAAGTCGCAGATGAGCTGGACGCGGTGGCTGGCGGACAAGGGCTTACAGGTACAGTGCATCGACGAACTCTGAACGTCAGAAGGATGAATACCCTCTGTAGGTTTGGATCTCATCCAGTATGTGGCATACACTCTGAGCGCTTTCTATGAGATTTGTGTGATCCACTTATGAATGAGTTCATTGGACTGATTGTTTTGATCATCGCTGTTGTTGCGGCCAGCCGCTACTATATGCGTAGTGGGCGTCATGAACACCAGATAAGCGACACAGCACCTCCGCAATCACTCTCTATATCTCTGTCCGTTCGATCCGCTGAACCATCTTCCGAATCCTCCCCGCTGGTGCCGGATACAGGAGCTGTGAGAGCGGTCGGCGAAACCGGATGGTGGTTACTCAACCCAAGCAGTGACGCTCCTATGACGGTAGCCGGATTGAACCAAGAACAGGCTGAGGAGCTTAAGCGCCTCTTAGATCAGGGATACTCAGAAGCAGCATATCAGCATACGCAAAAAGTCATGGCATTTTTACTCCGCACGAATGCGAGGTGGGGGGAATTAGAGGACTATATCGAACGGGCGAAGGCGCTCTATCAGCCGGTGATTGCTGATCAGCAACGAGCCTCGGCAGAGTGGAAAAATGCTGGTGAGCGGGATCGAGACGATCTGTTGGCTGAATTCCGACGAACGGCGATCAATTCGCTGGATGTACGACCATATGCCAATTTAACGGTATTACTTGAGGCCGTACCTGGCGATGCGACGCTTGATGATCTGTTGTTGGAGCAGTATGGGTTCGAGGCGCTCCAACTGTATCTGCGCTATGTCCGCCCCATGAATCGTGCGCGTTTAGTGCCGGTGGATTCTCAAGAGCGAGCTGGTTTTGAACAATTGGTGAAATTAGGTCTTGCCCGACGGGGAATTGATATTCCCGTGCAAGACACTTTAGGGACCTGCACGCTCAAGCAGATGACCGACCTAGTGACCGATATTTCGGCACCTCCATTTCGACGAAAGCGCACTGCCATCGACTATCTGATTACCCTCCCTGACATTCAGGCGCGTCTCGGACGGCTGGTGGCCTTTCGGGAAATCTTTCAACTGCTGGCGTTGCCGGAGCGATTTGCGCATATCAATTTGGAGGAGCTGGCGCAGACATGGCGACACACGCACGAGGTTGCGGACCTCATGCATCGGACCTATGTATTCGGTGGTCGGTCTACTCTAGATCGGGCGAATTTCTTGACCATGACTAAGGGAGATCCTGTGTACTGGACCTTGCTTCCTGCGAGGGATGATAAGACCTGTCCAAGTTGTCGACGAGCGGCGGAGGTTGGTTATCGACAGGATGCCGCACCCCTGGTGCCGTTACATGTCGGTTGTCGATGTTCCGTACTTCCGAATATAGGGATTCCGCCAGATTCCTTGAAAATGTCCAGCAGTCCGCCTCGATGCCAATTACCGGCGGTCATGAAGCCCTTCCCTAGTACTATTCCACCGCGTACAAGTGCGCTACTGGTAGATTCCCCCACCCAAACAATTGAGGCGCGGAAGGTGTCTCAACATGGGAAGGCACGTTTTGCTCTCCCAGATGGTTTTGAAGGGACGGTGGAGGAGGTTGCGTTACATCATTATCAGCAAACTGGATGGCATGGTGTGTGGGGGGAGAATCATCTCTGGTGGATGATAATGGCACTGCTGTTTTGGGACATCTATTTTGCCGATCTGCCAGACGCGTGGGACCCCCTCATGAAGAAATGCGGATTGCAATTCGATATGCCACGAGATTTATTTACCCGAAAGTTTTATGCACGTCGTAGACATTTAATCGCAGACCGGATGATCACCTTGAAACAAATTGATGTATGTACTGAATTGACACGCACTTATTCTGCACATATAGGCACACCCTGTCGACTCATTGAACGATGGGACAAGTTCCCGATGACAATGCTCCAAGAAGTCTTATCCCAGGTGCCCCGAGACGTGCTCCTATCTGTACTCCAACGGCTGCTGGAAAACTTTATGGATCACCGCGCAGGGCTACCCGATTTGTTACTGTGGAAGGATGATGCTCAAGTGTGGGCGGAAGTCAAAGGCCCAGGCGATACACTCTCTGTCGTCCAGCAAGAGTGGCTGAGTTTTTTGCATGCTCAGGGAGGTGAAACGAGGATTATTCGCATAGTTGATCAGCACGACCTGTCACCTAAGTGACCAACTCCACATGGCTGTATTCTCATCGGTGTTATTCAGGCGACACAGGGTGACTAAGGATGTATGCCAAGGCTGGGCCGTCAGCACTGCGTTACTAGGAGGGATCAGCAACGCTACTCCTAGGTGTTTTGACACATGATACTGTGTCATGTTATGAAGGGACATGATGAAAAGGCTGAATGCAGCGTCGACAGAGGATTTCCTCTCAACGGAGGAAGCGGCAGACTATCTAGAGGTCAAACCAACTGTTGTTCGGAACTATCTCTGGGAAGGAAAACTCACGACGTACAAATTCAAGACCCTTACCCTTCTGAGTCGTCAAGAATTAGACGATTGGAAGAAACACCGAAGCACAGGGTAAGTACGATCAAGCAGTGGTCTTGGCACATCGGAGGTTTCCATTGCTTAGCATACGTCAGATTCAGAATTTTCTTACGACTAGTTGTTCGTTAACCACTTCTGAATTAGAGATCGCACGGGACCATCTATACGCCTTGGCTCGTGTCGCGGTTTCTAATCTCCCTCCCCAATCACAGTGGAGAACAATCACTTTTGAAGGCTTGTCTGCCTCAACCTGATAAGCAAGGGAGCCTTTGGCTTTGACTGGAAATCCGTTAGCGGCGCAGCCTGGATCTACCTTGAGAGCCATTATTTATTGTCGAGTCTCAACCAAAGAGCAAACTTGTAATTTTAGTCTTCCTACTCAGCGCAAGGCGTGCTCTCAGTACTGCCAGGAACATGGATTCTCAGTCGATAAGATTTTCACTGAAGAAGGAGAATCTGCTAAGACCGCCGATAGACCGGAATTTTTGAAGCTCCTCGCATATTGCCGCCAAAAAAAGGGCTCCATTCAGGCACTCGTGGTTTATTCGATCAGTCGCTTTGCGAGAAACAGCCATGATTTCCATGCGGTCAAGGGATTATTGGCTGGACTCGGGATTAGTCTTCGGTCTGTGACAGAACCAACCGATAACACATCGACCGGCAAGCTCATGGAAGGCATCCTAGCCGCCTTCGCTCAGTTCGATAATGATGTGCGCGCCGAACGCACTGTGGCTGGGATGAAAGCGGCTCAGGATCGAGGACGTTGGACTTTTCAGGCTCCTCTCGGCTACCAGAACGCAAAAGGAATACCCGATGGCGTGAGCATGGTCCCTGACCCGGACCGTGCCCCACTTGTGGCCAAGGCTTTCGAGCTTTACGCGACAGGCCAGTATTCCAAGCAAGACGTGCTAAAGAAAGTCTCGATCTTGGGGTTGAGGACCCGGAAGGGTCGGTCCGTCTCCGCGCAGTCATTTGACAAGCTTTTGAGAAATCCCTTGTATGCAGGCTGGATTTCTGTGAAGAAGTGGGGCGCGCCCAAAAGGGGGTGCTTTGAACCTTTGGTCAGCGAAGAACTCTTCAACTGTGTCCAAGGGGTCCTAACTGGGAAGAGGTGGTCTCTGGTGCCTCACATCCGCAATCATCCTGACTTTCCGCTCCGTAGGTCTGCCAGGTGCGGGATCTGCAATAAACCTCTCACTGGCTCCTGGTCGAAAGGCCGTTCGAAAAAGTACGCCTATTATCGTTGCCCCGCTAGTCATTGCAGAGGGGTAAAGGTTCGCAAGGAGATCTTTGAAAAGCTATTTGTTGAGTTCTTGGGAAAACTGACCCCCCTTCCAGAATACCTAAAGCTCTTTGGAGCAATTGTGCTGGACGTATGGAAGGAGAAACAGGCAGATGGGGCACTTGAAAGTGCAACCCTCAAAGATCGGCTCAAGAATCTTGAGTGGAGGGAACAAGAGCTTGTCGATGCCTTGCTCTATAGGAAGATCATTGACAAGGTACTTTTTGACGCCCAAATGGCCAAGCTGAAGGAGGAGAGAACACTGATTGAAATGGAGCTTTACCAGCTGCGGCTTGAAGAACTGGATGTCGAAGCCCTGTTGAGCTTCTCTCAGTATGTGCTGGTCAATGCAGCACGGCTATGGCAAGAGGCTTCTTTGGATCAGAAACAGCGGCTTCAAAAGGTGCTATTCCCAGATGGCTTGAGTTTCGGGCAAGGAAAATTTGGAACCACCAGAACCTCTCTGCTTTTCAAGCTCTTAGAAGCTCCGACAATCGAGAAAACAAATTTGGTGTCCCCAACGGGATTTGAACCCGTGTTACTGCCTTGAAAGGGCAATGTCCTAGGCCAGGCTAGACGATGGGGACGTGCCGATTCCGGTAAGAGAACAGCCGAACTCATACCATACTCGGAGTTGTGCTGTCACTAGGCAGGGGGAGAGATTCGGTGAGCCCATGGCCAAGGTCCAGTATGGCTTCGACCTGATGATTTTCCGGTCCGGTGGACGTGCTAGGCTGGCGATCTATAGACCGGCAGTTCCGAGCCCATGGCGTTGAGCGTGGGGAGACGTTGGTCTTTGGAGGAGAGGATCGGCTCGCTGATAGGCCACTGAATCCCCAATGCCGGGTCATTCCATAGAATTCCGCGATCACATTCTGGTGAATAATAGGCGGTGCACTTGTACAGGAATGACGCGGTGGCACTCGTGACGCAGAAGCCATGAGCGCAGCCTGGAGGAATATACATCTGTCGGAGGTTGTTCCCCGATAACTCGACCCCGTACCACCTGCCGAATGATGGCGAGCCTTTGCGGATATCGACCACCACATCGTAGACGGTTCCCTCAAGGGCCATGACGAGTTTCCCTTGGGCCTGTGGCTCTTGGAAATGGAGTCCCCGGAGCGTATTCTGCACAGATCGTGAATAGTTGTCTTGAACAAAACGTTCGTGGATGCCCGCGGTCCGATACCGATCCTCATGGTAGACCTCCAGGAAAGCTCCACGGTGATCAGAGAGAACTGTAGGTTCGAACAAGAGCACACCAGGAATTTCAATCTGAGTCACACGCACGGCATCCTCTACTCAGGGAGTCGGGTTCGATCCACTCGATGGCCGATTGGACGGATCGACGATATCGGGTCTATCGGGGTACAATTTCCCCAACCGATCGATGAGAGGAAGAGCTTCGGGTGTGCTATTCAGGCTTGGTTCACTGACCGGGTGGTCCCACACCAGCGTCGTAATGTCAGCCTCAAGGAGGAGCGATCGAATCGTCGCAGCGCACGCGTCGAGAGTGAGTTCGGTCCCACCGCGAAGGTCAAGTACCCTGTCTTTGGGATCGATCGGTGGGGCCTCAGTGTGGAGCAGCGACCAGCATCGGTCAAAGATGGTTTTCCGAAGATCCGGTGGGACGTTGATTGTCTCCAGATCGGACGTGCAGAGAGCCGACACAAAGAGGACAAATTGCAGATCAGGCATGTCGGGGTTCTGGACATTGAGCGAGGGCATAGGGTTTTATTATCGAGAGTGACGCCCGACGAGTCAACTAGAGACTACGAAGGGTGTGGTCTTCCACTGCATGAGGAGTATTGAGCAATGGTGACGATTGTCCTGACCGGACAACTTCAGACTATTGATGGGGAGCGTGATTTGGCGTGTGAGATCGATCAATCGATGTCCATTCGGCAGCTGATTCAACGGCAGGGAATTCAGTTGCGCCATCTCCTTCAGCTGCTTCGAGAAAAGAAGGTGTTGGTGACGATCAACAAGCGAATCGCCAGTGATGATTCGATGGTCCATGATGGGGACACCATCCGCCTCATCGGGCACGATGGGATGGGGGGCAGTGGACTTGGGCCCTCTCACTCATAAGAGCCGTCAAAAACAGCGGGACCGAGAAACCCTGAGGTCCTCGGCCCCGTGCCTGTTCTGAAGCTCCCTCGCGAAGTGCTAGCCTTGACGGATCGGTTTGTGACCGGGTGCTGGAATGCAAATCAGAGCGTTACTTTTTCCCGAGAATTGCATCCTTGGCAGCTTTAGCCACACGGAACTTCACGACGCGTTTAGCTGGAATCTTGATCTCTGCGCCGGTTTGCGGGTTACGGCCGATACGTGCCTTGCGGTTGGCGAGCTTGAGCTTACCGATGCCAGGTACGGTAAACACGTTCTTCGCCTCCCGATAGGCCAGGGCAGCCAGATCATCGAGGATCTGCACGGCGCCTTTCTTCGTGATGCCGGCTTTCCCGGCGAGATAATCTGCAATCTGCGACTTTGTCATTGATTTGGCCATTCGTGAACCTCCTTGAGGGTAAGGAATAAAATACGTCTAGAGTTTGCCCGACGCACCTGATGCAGGAACATCCTTGTTGGCATTGGGAATCCTGAGGCGGCTTCGTGCTCACAAGGTGAAAACCCGCGAGAGTGTAGCCAAGAGTCTAGAATGTGTCAACGAGAAAAACTGCATCTGGCGTGGCGAAAATGCGTCCAGGGGCCTCTTGCAGTCCATGCAAATGGAGGGGTACAGTAGAGCCGGATGGTCCTTCGGCGAATTACGCAAGGCGAGGAATTCTAAGGGATCCCAATGGGTAAAGACCTGCCGGTTTTATCCGTAAGTACCTCTCAGCCTGATTCCGAACAAGCGGAAGAGTTTGTGTATGCACGAGTCTTCTGTCAAAAGGAAAACTCTCCGCCTCTTAAATTGCTGATCGAATTCTTACAGTCTCGCGGGCAAAGCCCGATCCTTCCTCCTCATCTGGATGAAGCGGCACTCCAGGAATGGGCCTGGGTTCAAGTTGCGCTGGGATATGATCGTGATCGTAAGCCGATCCAACTTTTTTGTGTGCGTGATCGTGGCAGCTATCGCGATGTCTACGATCAGGAAAAGAAGCAATTCAGCGACATCCTTTCTGCTCAGGCGGACGTGGAGGCACAGCTGGCGCTGGAATACGTCACACGTTGTCGGTTTATCCTGACGACGCGCATCGCGAAGGACGTGACCGACGAGGGCTACGATTTCAATGGGTGGATCCTCGAATTCTATCAAGAGCAGTGTGACGGGATCGTCCAAATCGACAATCAAGGCTTCTATTCCCCGAAAGGCGATCTCATCGTGGATCTATCGACATCAGGCGAAAGCTGACGTGCCGGGGGCGCCTCGCTTTCCATCCAGTTCTCTCTTTCGAAAGACCGCACAGTGGTTTGAACGAGCCAACGCTTCATTCCTCGACAGTCTTCCCTGTCGCCAAGGCTGCTCCTCTTGCTGTATCGGCGTGTTCCCTGTGACGATTCTGGACCGGCAGGAAATCCAGCGGGGACTGGCGTCGTGCGCTCCGAAGGACCGGAAAAGGATGCAGGACAAAGCAAGGGAGCAGGTCAACCAGTTATGCGTCTTCGAACCTCGACTGATGACGAGTCCATTCGTTGATTATTGGTCGGATGACGAGACGGACAGACTTACCACACGGTTCGATTCGCTGCCCTGTCCAGCTCTGGAACCAGATGGTCGGTGTGGACTGTATGAGTTTCGCCCGCTGGTGTGCCGCTCCATGGGGATACCTTCCGATGATGGCCTCACTGTCACTGGTGCCTGCGCCGTTCAAACGTCAGTCCCCCTTATTCGGTTATCGAAAAGCCTACGGGGCGAAGAAGACGTCCTCGCTCGCATCGAGGCTCAACAACTTACCCACTTGCGCATGACACTCAACGTTCAAGGTGAAGAGCTGCTCTTGCCGTATGCGTTCTTATCTGAGATTGTCACAGGCAGTGGAGGAGACACGAGCTAGACAGTATCTTTCACGCTATGCTAAGGTGATCCCCCTTGGTTGAGGGAGCGCCTGTAGCTCAGCTGGATAGAGCATCAGCCTCCGGAGCTGAGGGCCACAGGTTCAAATCCTGTCAGGCGCACCAAACCGCCGCTTGTGGTCGGCAGCGACAATTCAATACACGGTGGGGCCGTTAGCTCAGTTGGTAGAGCAGCTGACTCTTAATCAGCGGGCCGTAGGTTCGACCCCTACACGGCCCACCAAAATCAACAACTTACAAGACACACCTGATCGACTAGCCCGCGACTGTGCTAAATTGTGCTAAAGTTCGCGGGCGGTCCAGGATCGCCACTCCGTCCCGCAGACTTTCCGGATAATGGTGCGCGTAGCGTTGCGTCATGATGGGCGACTTGTGCCCAAGCAACTGTTGCACCTTGTAGAGATCGATCCCTGCCTGCACCAGTCTCGTCGCGAACGTGTGTCGGAGATCGTGGAAGTGAAACTCCTCGATCTTGGCCTTCCTCAGTGCGAGGCGAAAAGCCCGTCGCAGGTGGCCTGACTCCATCGGCGTGAAGGCTTTGCTGCAGAACACGAGATCCGATGATAAAGACCGGATCTTCGATTTTTCTTTCAGTACTCCCAGCACCGTCTCATTCACCGGAATCGTTCGTCGCTCGCCGTTCTTGGATCTCATCACGGTCACCGTTCGGCGAGTGAGATCCACACCACGCCAGGTGAGCTCAAGAATCTCGCCCATCCGCATGCCGGTATGCAGCGCGAATGTGACGAGGTCATGGAGCCATGGTGCACAGAACGAGAGAAGTCGATGTTCCTCCTCGTCGCTCAACCACCGGTCTCGCTTGTTATTCTCTTTTTCCATCGACACCCGCATGACCGGATTCTGATGGCACCACTCCCACTCGCGCATGGCCAGATTGAAGGCCTTTTTAAGGTTGGCCAGCTCCCGATTGATTGTGGCTGGAGCCACGCCGTCCGCATAGCGTTTGTTCTTGTACGCCACGATCTCTTTTGGCGTGATCTCCGCCAGGGTCTGATCACCGAAGAAGGCTCGAAGGTTTTTCATATACCCCTTGAGACCTCGGTGACGAAGTTTGCGCGCCACATGTTCCTGTTCATACCGGTCCATGAGCTCCGGAAACGTGTGAGACTTTGCCGCCGCTTGTTCGAAATATTGGCCCTCGATGATTTGCACTTTCACCTTGGATAGAATGGCATCGGCGAGTCGGCGGTCTCCCGTGCCGGTCGATCTCCTTACCTGCTGACCTTGATACGTGAAATACATCCACCAGGTCTCTCCTCGTTTCACGAGCCCCATACCCATCCTCCCTTCTACTCGGGCTCGCTGTTGGTCTGGTTTCCCCGGCGGGAAGTATAGACAGCACGTTGTGCTCTGGCAATCAGGGCATCTACAGATTCTCCCGTTGCCCGCGGACGTCCGAGCATCACTCGTTGATCGCGTCTGTTTACTACAAAGGTACGCAGCCAATCTGTAATCGCCTCCCTCTCGAAACGAACCACACCATGGATTTTGAGACAGGGGATTTTCTCCTGTGCCGCCCAGGCATACAGGGTCGCTGGTTTGATATGGAGCTGCTCCGCGAGTTCCTTCACCGTCAATAACATTCCGTCACCTGTTCTCTCTGTCGAATCGGGGGAGTCTGACGACACCCCCGGTCCCCCAGGATGCGCCCGCGTCACCGCCGGCAGGGATTGAAGACTGAGCCCTCAGCGGGGGCGGGCCATCGCCGAGGAGCAGCGGATCAGGCCTTCCCAAACTTCCTGGGCCCACTGTTCCCCCGTCCAGGCCTGCCCGCTGCGAGAGCGCTGGACCCTCGTCCTCCTTCTGCCCCACCCCCCTGGTTTGTGCGGGGTGGGGCATATCTTGGAAGGAGGAATTTGGATGAGGACACCAGCGCGATTCACAGCACCGACCAATCGGCCATCGGCATCCCTCAGGACAGCGGAGCCGTATCGAGCGCCTCGGTATCGGGTCACGCTCGTCTGCGAGACCGAGGGAGTCGGGACGGCTGAACCGATTCGGGATTCGAGCACCGCCGTCCAGTTGTTCCGACCCTGCTTTGAAGGTCTGGATCGGGAACACTTTCTCGTCTGTGGGCTGGATGCGAAACATCGGGTGATCGGGATCAATGTGGTGTCCGTCGGGTCCTTGTCGCTCTCCATCGTCCATCCGCGAGAAGTGTTCAAGCCACTGATCGTGATGAACGCGGCGGCCTGGTTGGCCAGCCATAACCATCCCTCGGGAGACGCCACGCCCAGTCAAGAAGACCGACTCTTGACCAAACGACTGCGCGAAGTCGGGGAATTGTTGGGCATTACGCTGTTGGATCATGTCATCCTCGGGGAGGCACGTCATTTCAGCTTTGCCGATGAAGGCTGGCCTTGAGGGGTCAGCTCCGGAGAATCCGCAAGACCCAGAGCACGGCGGAGGCTGTCAGCGCGATGCCGATCACGGCGGCGCCCCAGCCGATGATGTCCGCCGAGAGCGCGTTGCCGAGTTGATGCAGATCCGATGCGACAGTGGCCCAGGCCATGAACGTGTCCTCCCTCTTCTTCGTGTCTTCGTCTGTCTTCCCCTGTCATCTTCGTGGTGTGCTTCTGCTTCTTCTCGTTCATTCTCTCGTGTCACAGAGCAGCTCCTGCCACGCGTTGCAGGAGCCACTCGGCCCACGCCTTAGCGGACCAGCGATTTGACCCGCTTATAGGCGTAGATCGTGAGGGCCACGCCGATGAACACGACGCCCCAGGCCACAATATCGGCCTTCACGTTGGAGATCGTCGTAGTACTGGCCGTATCCACCGGGAACACCTGTGCCAGCGCGGTGTGCGCACTGACCACGGTCCCGAGGACCGCCAGCGAGAAACCGTGCCATGCCTTCCTCATATGCTTCACCTCCTTTCCGGGCTATAAGTACGGACCCAGCATCACCCGAACGATGATGCCGACCGTGAAGCCCCCAAGATAGTACGCCGCCGCCCAGAAGACAGCGGCATCAATCGCGGCTTGATCCATCGCACGCTCGCTCCTGGTTATCGACGCCGATACATTTCACATCCGGCTTCTCTTCCTGCTGTTGAAACAGTGGGGACGACTCGGCAGCCACCTCATCGAACGGTTGCCGAGCCAAGAGCTGTGGCATGACCGGCGGACTGCCTTCGCCACCCCAGAGAATCCGATCCGACACTAAACTCGGGGCGCCATTCACGATCTGCTCGGTCACGGGAGCACCGACGAGCGCAGTCATCTGTCCGGCGGTCAGGATGCGACCCTGCGCATCCACCCAGTAAGCCTTGCCGTTCATGACGATGCCGCCTTCGATCCGGAGGCGTTCTTGGATCACCTCGCTGGGTGAGGATGGTGGTGGAGCAACCACATCGGTCGACGCTGGACTCTCCGCTCGTGTGAGAAAGACAGGCTGCGCGTCGGACGGTGGAGCCGGAAGCTGAGCGGCTGATGGCTTCGAAGTCCCCGAGAACCAGGTGCCCCAGCCGATGAAGCCGAGGGCCCCGACCAGCCCGAGGATTCCGATGATGAGCAGCGGACTGGACAAAATGGTTTTCATGCGTCGTTCCTCCGTGATGCCCCCTGTGGCATAGCTGGAATAGTAGGCGTAGATCTTGGGGTCATAGCGTCCGATCAAGGTGCGGATGACTTCCGTCTCTTCGGGATTCCCTCGCACAAAGCCCTGGAACCGTTTCCGCATGCCGAACCGTTCCATGCGGCGAAACTTAATCGCGCTCTCCACCAGGCGGGTCACCCCGGAAGTCAGTTGTCGGTAATCCTGTGCCATGAGGAGCAGATCGACGCCATAGTGGCGATGTGTTTCGAGCCAGCGCAGGATCTCGCCGGGGACCTTCTCCTTGGCCCGAAAGATCGTCTGGGCCTCGTCGAGACACACAGCTGAGCCAGGCTCGATGGACAGAAGCAAAGAGGGAATGGCCGTTCTCTCGGTCCAGAGGGTGATCTGTTTCTGGAGTTCTGGCAGCGGCCGTCCTTCGAACAGCGCCAAGCGATCCAGATAAAACCCATCCACCGCCACATAGAGCCGGCGTCCGGCACGGAGCCAGGGGAGGAGATAGTCCGCCACCGCGTAATAGGACTTGCCACTACCGGGTGTCCCTTCCAACAGCGTGATCATGAGCCCCACCGGACAAACGGGATTGCTTGCAACGTGAAGCGGACTAACATCGCCGACGCGATGATGGCCACGGCTTGACTCATGCCGGTGGCGCCGAGGACCCAGGTGTATTGAATTGGGATGACGGGAGCACTCAGCGAACCAGTGCCGATAGAGGCCAAGAGCTGATCGGCCACGCTGAGGACCGAATCCCACCCGCCCTTCCAGACATCGGTAAAGGACAGGATCATATCGAGCAGAAAACAGTAGATGAGGTTCAAGAGCGCGGTCATAGCCTAGCTATTCCCCACAAAGATGATGCGATAGGCCGCGAAGCTCGCCCCGGCGATGACAATCGCGCGAAGGGCCAGAAACATCCCAGACCAGTCGTTGAAGTTGACGGAGAAGTTCCCAAAGAGCGAGGAGTTCAAGGCGATGGTCGGGAGATCCGAGGGCCAGGTGAGGGATTGTAAGAGGGCGAGTTGTCCCGCAATCCCGGATCCGCGCCAGATCGTAAGGTGCTGGTCCAAGATCGACCCGAATGAACGGAGGTCATGCTCCCCGGTCGAACATTGCACGGTCGTGGTGGTGTCATCCTGCGTCGTCGTGGAGCCATCCGGATTCGTCGTGGTGGTCGTCGTGGTGGTCGTCTGTTGGGTGGTGCTGGAGGTCGTTTGAGTCCCCGCCGGAGGCGTCGCATCCGGGTTGACCACGACATCATCGGGGGTCACCTGTGAGGTGGGCACCACCTGGGTCGATAAGTCCGTCGACTCGATGGGGATCGTGGTGACGGAATCGGCGCCTGGGGCCGTGTGCCCCGACCCGACGGGCGAGGCGTTACTCTCGATGGAATTGGGATCGCTGCTTGGAAGGTTATTGAGATAGTCCGTCACCTGTTGCGGCGTGGCGGGCAGGCCTGGCACGAGCACGCCAGGCGACGCTCCCGGCTCAGGATACGCCCAACAGCCCGACGGCTTGAGAAACCACCCTTGCCACCCCGCCGGGACTTGCGGGTAAGGCGGACCCCTCAAACAATAGGTCGTTGGGATGGAAATCCCTTGCGCGGCGCTGGCGTCACAATCCGGATGGCCGGGACATTGATGCAACGTGCCTTGCGGGACCACCACCCCATCCACCGACACCCCACTCGGGCCAGCCGTGGCGTTTTTGATCTCGGCCACTTGCCCGTTATTGAGCGCCACGGACAGCAGCGTCAACCCCGCGAGCACGCCCAAGACCGGCCATCCCCCGGTCCCGGCCGTGACCAGCCGCACCGCGACACTCGTGCCGCTCGCCTGGGCAATCGCACTGCCGAGCGCCGTACTGATGGCCCCCCGCTGCGCTGCCAGCGTCACGGCCTGGGCAGCCGGTGTGGCGATCCGCACATAGGAGCCCGCCAACGCAGTCGCCGGCGCCCAGCACAGCATGACGCCCAGGACATAGAGCCAGAGCCCGTATGCACTGAGGCTTAGAGCCGCCCGGACAGCAGGCCCGCGATGAAACAGGCGAGATAGAACATCGTCCATGTGAGTTGCTGCTCCAACGTCAGATCAGTGAAGACCATCAGACAACGACTCGATCGTTACTTGCTTGGGTGCCCCTGCGAGGCAGCTGTTGCCCCGATCGGCTGATAGCCGGTGACATCGATGAACCGTTGGCCTTTGAACTCCCGGAGATTCACGGTGACCTGAGCCAGTTTCATCTTGTTCGCTTCCATCTGCTTATAGAGGGCCTCGTGGTCCTCGGAGATGTTCGCTTCCAAGGTGGTCGTGTCTTCCTCGAAATAGAGCACGGCGTTCCGGAAGGTCCGGGTCCCGTCCTGACTTGGTCTCGCCTTGACGCCCATCACGACACAGGTTGCAACGAATTTGGACATGATGATTCCTCCTGGTTGAATGTTATGAGTTGGACCATGGAAACCAGCCCTGCTTGCTGCAGGACCACAAATAGACCCACACCGTGCCGCAGTCCTGACAGCGGCCACGCAATCGTGGGCCACACATAAACAGCGAGAGCACCCCGCTGTGACAGCGACGGCAGAGCACCCGCCGCTCGGGGCCCACGACCGCATGTTGCGTCCGACGCTTCGGAGAACTCGGCTGCTCTTCCTGAGACTCAGGGTCCTGCGATTTCATCAGAGGCCTCCTGTGTGCATGATGTCGGTCTGCGATGAGTCGGGGGTCTCCTCAACGCGGATGCCCTGCCAGACGGCCTCGACCTCAAACACATGCTCGAGCCGCGCCTGGACGGCCTGCAGCAAGAGCGTCTGGAATCCATCAAGTTTGGCGAGCTGATAGAGTCCCAGCCGCAGCACGTCGGAATAGCTGGCGTCCCGCTTCGCCGCGAGACTCATCAGTAACGCTCGTTCCTCATTGAGGAGTTTCACCGTCTGGCTCGACGCATGTTTCATCATGTCCTCCTTAGTCGCTTGCGTAACCGTACCTGCTGTTTAGGCCATCCCTGTGCCATAGGCTGCCGAGAATCCATCTCGAGGATTCCACCACTGCAGCCGGCGTTTCGCCTTCTCAAGTGTCTTTCCCCCTTGGAGGAGTGCCAGGTGTTTGCTCCGCCAGCGATCCACCCCATCGACGATCGTGCGGACGAGCCACCGTTCCCCCGCGTCCGGATGGGCACAAAGCAAGCTCAATGTGGGGGCCAAGCTCCGCTCCGCCCAGCGTTTCACCTGTTCGATCGTCTTGACCGCCTGCACAATCGCGAGTTTGGCCCGGGCCATCCCGTCCGTGAGGACTTTCCACCAGGGGAGGATTGGGGCGTAGTAGCGATCCTTGGGATCGTCCGCTCTGGTACAGTTCCGGAAATCCACGGCAGTCCGGAACACCCCGACGATGTAGCGTTGGAAGGAGTCCTGATTCAATGTGGACAAGGCCAAGCCCACGGCCTGAGCTCGTTCCCGTTTCCATTCCATCTCCCAACGCATCCAGGGTCCGTCGACTGGTTTCTCCTTGCTTCGTTGTTCTGCCGCTTTGTCATAGATCCGGAGATAGCTCTCCGATTGGCGAGAGCCCAGGGCAAGCGTCTTCCCTCGGTCAGCCCCCGTGGGCACATCCAGCCCGCTAATGATCCGGCACTGCCGGAAGTGGGAGACACAGTGGCCCTTGGCGACCGCCTCATAGACTCCGTCCACATCAATCACGCCCATCCGATCATCCAGGGCGACATCGACCCGACCGAAGTGCCCCTTCTGATCCAGAACCCATTCCGCCAGCTGATGAAACTTTTCGAAGGGCCAATGACTAATCAGTTCCTGCGAGAGATCGACATGGACTTCCCGAGGCGCTCGTTTGGCCCCTGTGGCAATCCGGCCATAGCCACTGTCATTGCCTCGGCAGATCCAGACCTCGCGGTAGCCTTCATACCCCTTCTCATCTCGGATCCAATCCCCCTCACCGAGTACTCGCTTGAGGATCTCCACCGTGGAGGAAGGGACGGTAAACCGAAGCCATCCAATCGACATTGACCAGTTGCTCATACAGACCTCCGTGAACGTGGTTGGAATTTGCGCCCCCGTTTGACTACTCGGGGGCTGGGCTGCCCGTCGCGCCGTCGGCTGGCGCCGCCGGTCGCGCGGCGTCCCGGTACCCCAGTCGTGTTGAGGGTGTGGAGCACGTGATGCCCATTACGCTGGATCGCCTGTCTCACTTGGTCGAGGTCGAACCGGACCATGCGCCCGAAGCGGATCACTGGGAGGAGACCCTTCCAGTAGGCGCGACGGATGGACACCACACTGACTTTCAAGACGGCGGCGAGTTCCGAGGCAGTCAACCACATCGTATCCATTCGATTCCTTTCATGACGCACTGGGCATGCGCCGACCCTAGTCGAACTCAGCATGCCGGTGGAAGTAGGCCTGTATTGCTCTTCAGTGATCAGGAGTGGTCAGGAGAAGTCAGGAGTTCTGACGGTGAGATGGTGCGGGTCTGCTGGATCATAATGACTCCCTCGTCGTGAATAGTTCGGCTGACGAAGGAGCAGTACCCGAATAACTGCGCCAGATGCAAGGATCAGCAGGTCGTGAATTGGAGGTATTTCTAAGTGGGAGCACAAGAACGAGGACGAGTTGGAAGAAAAATGCAGTAACGAACACGACGTTTCGAAGTTGCGGCCAAGAATATTTCGGCCCTGGGCCGAATGGATCTAGTCAGGTCTCACATTCTATCCGAGCAATCTACCTGCTTCTCGGGCTCTGGATCCTCTCGTGGCTGATCAAACCCTGCTGATTTTTAGAAAAGGAAGGGGGGACATCTTGCAAGCGAGTTTTTATTGGAGTTTTGGGAAGCAGGGTAGAGCGGAAACTAGCCTCAAAACGGTTTCAAAGGCCAGGTACTCACGGCTAATTTTGCCAATCGTACCTGTCGGGCATCGATAGCCTTCACATCCCATGTGGCCGATTCAGCAATCTCTTGTGTCAGGGTGATTTGGGATTTGGAGAGTGCTTTCTTCTTCTCCCCGAATGAGAGATTCCCGCTATACTCGTTCAGGTCCTTGTCCAACAGCGCTAGATTGCCTATACGTTTCAAATAGGCCTTGTGCTGCTCTGCCGTGATATGTTTCCAGTGAGGCTCTCTAGCTTGAGGCATGATGTGTTCCAAGGTCACAGACTCTTCGCTAGGGTTTATAACCAATTCTCTCGTACTAGCAGAAGTCGCGGTCTGCTCAAGCGCCCTAAAATAGTAACGGCCTAGATAGTTCGCAGAGACGCGGGCAGTTTTGAACGCTTGTTCAAACTCATCATCAGATGCCAAAAAACTCATGCTTGCAGTGAATAGGCTTTTCGCTGTCTTAATAGTACCAGCGCTCACTTCCTTTGCTCGTTCTGAATATCCGTTCTCCAACGGACCACTTCCAACTTTTCCGACTACCAGGAAACGCACCGTCCAGCAAACTAGCATCGGTAGAGCGCGGTTTACTTCCTTGTCATTAAACCGCTTCAGAATCGCAAGTACCAGAGGGCGAATTTGAATCGCCTTGAGAATACCTAGGGCTTCGATAGATTGGCGAACCGTAGCTCCGTAATGCTTCCAGAATTCATCACTGGGGTTAGCGAGCCCCGCGTAAACCGCTGCCTGTTCACTGAGCTCCTTCGCAAAATCAACCGCCCGTTGCTTGCTAGTGATAGTTTTCCTAATGCTGTCGTAAAGTTCTTTCTCGCGCGTAAGGCCATACTGAGATGCCCATACGTGGCGAATAAATGTCCTCAGGTCTTTTTCCTCTGCTCCTGATGCTTCAAGAACCGCTGTCATTGTTGTCCAGTGTTCCTGTGATTCACCAACCTTGTCCTCCGCTATCCGAAATACAAAGTTTTTCAGCAAGTCCGAAACTGAAAGATCCAACCCGCGGTCATTCAACACCTCGAAAATGGTATAAGCCCCGGCCTCGTCATTAACTTCCACAACAATGACTTTTGCCTTGTCCCGGATGTACTCCACCCAATCCAGCAGGACCTGGGCAGGCTCTTGCGTCTGTTTCGCAATGCTATTCACATGCTCTGTTGCTAGCCGTAGAGCGTTTTCCAGCCGTGTATGAGACGCTGGATTCATCTTTTTCCGTGTCGAGCTCTTTGTCTTCGCCGACCTACCCAAGACTTCTTTTTCATAAAAGACATTGTCCGCAGCAATCAGTTTCAGATGTGCCGTTTCCGTCAGACCCCGAAGCTCCTTCCTCGCTAGATAGCCCTGATGGATGCCATCGGCTCGTTCTTTGTCATTAACGCAGTCAAAGTAATTGCGGATCGCGCAGATTATGATACTGACCGTAGCCAGACGCTGCTGACCATCGATGACGAAGTGAGCCCCTTCATTATTCTTTGTAAAGACAACGGTTCCTAAAAAATACTCCGTATCCTTGTATCGAATGGCATCTGACAGGTCCCGCAAGAGATCTGTAATGTGTTCGTCGGTCCAAGAATAAGGACGCTGGTAGGGGGGCACGATGATGGTGCGATCTGAAAGAACGTGTCCGATACCATCGAGTCTCGCATCCAGCCTCTCAATCGGTGTCTTGGCAGGTTTTCTCATCTGGAACGATACTCCTTGATACGCGTCTGGTCGATCAGCAGCTGCATAGTTGTGAGTGTAAACACCTTACCCTCTGTGGCCTGAAGGAGCCGCCTCATATCTTCTCGTCGTACTTTGAAACCTCTGCCAGCAATGCATGCAATAACATCGTAATCACGGCTGGCCTGGTCACGGAGTGTCCGTAGGCGTTGAACACGCGCCACCTTGTCCCGGGCTGTTCCGTCATCGTTCGTGAGCTTCGCTTCAATAATAGCCGCCGGACTGAACTCGTCCGGAATGATGAAATCCGGCGCCTGGTCAAAGCCGGTGATCTTTTCCGCTCGTTTAGTTTCCCGGAAGCTGACCTTCGCCTTCGTGAGAACATCCTTGATAGAGGCCTCGACGACCTCTCCCACTAGCTCGCTTACCGAATCCCGATGCGATGCGAATGGTCGCCCAAGAAACCGTTCATATAGCAAGACGGGATACGGAACTCCGAGATCCGCGACCGCCTCTACGCTCTTTAGCCCCTCTTTTGTGTCAGCCTTGTCGAGCCGGTGGATCACCGTAGGAACTGCCGTACTGACGCCACCGAGTAAGACTTTGACGCCAGCCTTAATCATGGCTTGAATTCGTTTGTCTGTCATAGTAGAGCCCAGTTTTCTCGGAGTCAGCGGATGCATGCGCGCATTGCGGTCGATGGAACGCGCGACGCCCTGATCGATAGCAACACCAGTATTCTCCGTTGTATGGTCTGCCCATTCTGGCGGCGTAAAGCCAAGGATTGTCCTGAAGACAATGAATACAATTGGAGCCTCTGCGACAGCAGCTTCTACCGTGAGCGGTGTCACTTTCTCAAAATCGCTCGTCGCGCGTTTGAGGGCCTGATAACCGCGCTCGAACGTGGCATAATCGATAAATCCCTCGCCGCGAGGCATTTCCAGGAAACTGGACTTTAGCTCCGCGAATACTTCCTCGATAAGAGGATCAAAGACCAGTGCGGAATCGCTGTAGTCGGCGTCAAAACGCAACGGCATTAGCCAGATCTCTTTCCCTCTCATCACGGAAAAGTCCGGTAGTTGCACCAGTCTGGACTTTCACGCGCGATAGCCGTTCGGTAACATCCTTTAAGGTTACAAGGGAGTCCATTACTTTCCGAAATACTGCCAGCTTCCTGCCAGCAGGATGCGCCGCACTCCACGACGGTCGTAGCCTCCAGATCGTCATTCTCGTGATGTGCCCGAATGCCATGCAGCGGATATCCCCCGCTGTGGGATTCATCCCTGCCAACCGAAGCTCTGCTAGCTCTTTTGCCATGATATAGGCAAGGCCCTCTGCGTCATCGAAGAGCCACGCCCGCGGTGTTGCACCGCGGTCACGGCATACGAAAACAGTATCCACGATGGAGGAGCCCGTCCCATGAATATGGATCGAACCTCCCATTTCAGCGGGACACGGCAGAGAAGCCGAGCAAGTGAGACCTGCGTCGAGAATAGCCATGCCCACGGCCAGGTAGGCATCCTGTTGATTGTGATGATAGGTGAACACAAGGGGTGCCCCAGGTTTCAGCGCACGCGCCATGCGGGTGTAAACCTTGGCTAATCCTTCTGCGAAATGCTCAAGGTCACGCTCCGCAGTATCATTGCCGGTCAATTCGTCCTCATGTCGCGTCGTCTCCTGTTCAAGTCCAGGAAAGTCACGTCCCATCAGTTTGCGCAACCAGATATAGCAAAACTGCATCAGCTCACCGTACTGCACCATGCCGTAGTAGGGTGGATCTGTGAACACTCCGTCAAGACTCGCAACCTTAAGATTCATTGCCATCGCCGAGGCACAACGGACGTCGATGTGCCGTTCGTGTGCCCCAGGGTTTTCAGGATTTGTTTCTCCGATCCACTCGCCATCGATACGCACGGTTAATTTACGCCTGCCATCGAACAACACCTCGAATGGCTCACTGCAGTAGCGCTTCGCCTTGATGTACTTTTCAATAATGTTGATCCAACCGCCGGAGCCCACAGGAAGGCAGTTCAGGTTGCGCAGGCCCAGTAGGTTGGACTCAACCTGGACATACCCGACCGGGAACCCGTGAATAGAGAAGATATCGAGCGATTTCAGCGCCCATGTGTCATAGCGGCAGAGCATGTTCTGATATCGGAGAAGATCCGAGAAGTTTGTGGCAAGGGCACGGCGGATACGAATGTCCTTGATCCGTGCGATGAGGCGTGCGCTCGTCTCAAGACCCAAAAGCTGACGCGTGTTGAACAATTCCCAGAAGCGGCGGTAGCCCCAACGATGAAGCCGCGACGACTCATCGCCGTGGGGAATTCGGTCGTCGGGCACAAATCGCGGCCTCATCCCACGCCAAGCTACCTCTGCTTCCATCACCCGAGCCAAGTCGTCCTGATCAGGCTTCTTGAATAACCTTCCCGGGCGATCCTTTAGATCAGGGTTGTAATATTCGATGGCGAAGAGACGATGGAGTGGCGGGCCTTCTCCATGAAAAGGGGCGCCATTCACATGGCCACAATGCGGGCAAGCGCACTTGTTACGTCGAACTGGCCCTTCAGTTCTCAGCGGCCGACCGCATCTACAATCACCGGGGCGAGAGGAATCCACGACCTCATTCAGATCGCCGCACCCCGCACAAACCAAAACATAAGAAGTGTGTCTGGAGTCCTCCGCCAAGACGTAGCCCGGCAACAGATCAAACATCTTCTTGCAAACCACACATGTACCGGTCTTAACCCACATGAAATATTTGACAGACGCATCCTTGCGGCCTGTTATGGGGCATTTCGTCCTGTACAGGTGTCCAAGATCCGCTGTCAGCTGTGCAACGATATCCTGTGCCTTTTTCCTATACGCCTGCAGATCGATTGCATCGATTTCCTCACGTACCACCCAAGCCGCCATCGGATTAATGTCTGTTCCGACAACATTGCACCCGAGTCTGTTGGCTTCGAGCAACGGTATCCCACCGCCCATGAAAGGATCGGCGATGGTCACTCCATCGAAGCAGTTGGGTTGATAGTACATTTCCTCGACAGGCCGCTCGCCGAACTCCGAAAGGAGCAGGCCACGGAACAAAGTCCCTGGCCTCCGTGCGAACCACTTGTGGACGGCAATGATCGGGCGATAAATTTGCTGGATCTGTTTTTCCCGAAGCGCGAGTGATGCGATGAACGGGATGCTATAGTTCTGTTCGATGGACATTCAGTGGTCTCGAACCTTCTTACCGAAGAGCGGCCACTTGTCCGTAAGGTACTGTTCTGCAGCATCACGGACGACCCACGCAAGTGAGACCCTTTTCTGTCTTGCGATGTCCTTCAGGCTTTCATAAATCTCGGGTGGAAAACTCAGCGTAGCCCGTATCTGTGCATTGCTTTCAGCCTTAATGCGTGTCTTTGCTGTCTTTTTTACCTTCATTGCGAAACTCTCACTATCTTCACCGCATTTCACCATATTGGTGAACGGCAAGCAACCCCGTTCCCTGAGAATCGCTTCATTCTCTCTTGAGTAAACAGAACAGAATAAGTACCCAGATTTTCTCAAGAGGAAATCTATGCGAACATGTATCGAGACCTCGGACAGCTGCGCCGCAACATCGAGACGTTTATTTGGCAGTGCTATAGTCGGGCGCGCCTCCATTCCACGCTTGGATATCGTCCACCGGAGCATTGCGGGCATACGGTGGCGTCAGGCACTCCACCTGGGGACACCAGCATGCAGAGGTTTGAGTCAGCAGAGCGTGCTAGTATTGGTGTCTCAACGGAGGGGTTCACCCCAGTTCGTTGTGCTAAAATTGTGCTAAAACTCTACAAAGAAGACCGCACTCGACAGAATCAATCGAATCAATAGAGCCAGCTCAACTAACTGATTCATAAGAAAAAAACGGGGAAGCCATTGCAACAACGAGCCCTTGTGAAAAACGGCCTGTTTGCTCTCTTAATCAGCGGGCCGTAGGTTCGACCCCTACACGGCCCACCAAACCAAGCTAGTTCGTACCGCAGCGTTCGATAAATCGCGGCGGATATCCAATATCCTCCAGTAGGTTTCTTTCCAATACCGA
>JAOUHJ010000054.1 GCA_029865225.1 Nitrospira sp. | reverse complement strand
AAGTTCCGTAGCCTCTCTCGCTGAGCCAGTCGAATGCTGGTGAACTCTACGCCAAACTGTTTGCCGTCGATCCATCGAACGATGGCCTGATCGATTCGCAGGGGCCACTTAAAATCAGAGAGAAATAAGGACAGCTTTAACTGCATCTCAACTTTCACCTCGACTGACGTTTCGGCTCTGCAGCCATTGGTCGATACGTCTAGGACCGTTGCCTCGCCTTCGAAGTCATCATCGCCGAAGAAGAACATGCGGCAGGATTGAGCGATTCTTCTGCCGCGGCGGTCTTGGAGATCTGCGTTAGTCTTCTGAGGATCAGGATCGGATTTACTCGTTAGTTTCGGTGTCATCGCCCTGATCCCTTCTTCGCAAGCAGGCTCACACGAATGAACGGCGTTTTTGTAGGGAGACACGCTCAAACAGTCGGACCTAGTGCGACCGCGTATAGTGTATGCGAAGACAGTACACAGCCAAAGATAAACCATGTTTCCCACGTGCGGTCGCCACGTTCACTTGACCGAGAATCCAGGCCTGGCACCGCCTTGACGAAACCCCTGTCCTCTGCGACAAAGGAGCCACGCAAAGGAGGGGCACATCGTGAAACGAACCATCAGTCGGCGTATGACCGATCTGGCTCAATCAGAAATCAGGGCCATGACCCAAGCTTGTATCCGTATGAAGGGCCTCAATATGGCGCAGGGGGTCTGTGATACACCGGTTCCGCCCGTCGTGCTGGAAGGAGCCGAGAAGGCTATCCGAGACGGGTACAACGTTTACACCCGCTTCGATGGCCTGCCTGAGTTACGGGAAGCTATCGCCCAGAAGCTCTTGCACTACAATGGCATTCAGGCTGATCCGGAAACAGAAGTGACCGTCAGTGCCGGAGCGACCGGGGCGTTTCACTGTGCCTGTGCAGCGCTCATCAATCCGGGTGATGAAGTCATCCTATTCGAACCCTATTATCAGTACCATATCAGTGCGCTGGTTGCCGTCGAGGCAGTTCCTGTGGTCGTACAGATGCAGCCACCGGTCTGGACCTATTCCATGGCCCAGCTTGAAGAGGTCGTCACCGAAAAGACCAAGGCGATCATCGTCAATTCCCCAGGTAACCCATCGGGCAAGGTGTTTACCAGACCGGAGCTAGAAGCGCTCGCCGAATTTGCCTGCCGACACGATTTGTTTGTCTTTACGGATGAGATCTATGAGTACTTTCTCTATGACGGCCGTCACCACGTGAGCATGGCCACATTGCCGGAGATGGCTGAGCGGACGATCACCATTGGCGGATACTCCAAGACATTCAGCGTCACGGGTTGGCGGATCGGATACAGTGTGGCAGCCAAGCCATGGGCCAGTGCCATTGGTGCCATGAACGATTTGCTGTATGTCTGTGCGCCTGGGCCGCTTCAAATCGGGGTCGCCCGTGGCATCGGGCAACTGCCGGACAGCTTCTATACAAACCTCGCTCATGACTATCAGAACAAGCGTGACCGGTTCTGTCGTGCGTTGGCCGCAGCTGGGCTGACTCCATCGATTCCCCAAGGGGCCTATTACGTGCTGGCCGACATCTCGCGGCTTCCAGGTGACACAGGGAAAGCTCGTGCCATGTATCTGCTGGAGCGAACTGGTGTCGCAAGTGTACCTGGGGAGGCCTTTTTCTCAGGCCGGAAGGGAGCCCACTTCATTCGCTTCAGCTACGCAAAAACTGACTCTGATCTTGATGAAGCCTGTCGTCGATTGATCACGGCCAAACTCTAGTTCCCGATGAAGAGAGCTCATTGTTCCTTGCCGGAAGGAATGACTCATAGTATGAACCTCGTCCATGCGCTTGCCTCTGGTTGCCGTGGCTACTCTAGTTGCCACAGTGAGCGTCACAGGATGTGGCCAGCAGTCACTCCCTCGTCCGGCCGTCCCGCGTAATCTTCCTGCGGATGACCGTTCGATCTTGGCGGGAGACTGGGAGTATGAGGACGGTGGTACCGTCGTCCTTCAGCTCGATGCGCAAGGCAACGGCACCTATGCCTATAAGGATGGACGACTCGAAACCCATCAGTTCGGCGGAGGGCAATGGGCCGGAAAGTGGTATCAAAAGGAGAACGACCGGGAGGGCAGTTTCCATGTGAAACTGTCTCCTGACTTCACGGAAGGCGAAGGGCACTGGTGGTATGACCGTATCGGTACCGATACCAAACCATCCGAGAAAGGGGGCGCCTTCCATTTGACTAGAAGAACGTCCGTCACGAGCCTCAGTGACACACCTCCACCGCCGTAACTCGACGGTGTGAGACTCTTACTCACCTGTTTTTTTCTCCATACGGGTGAGAAACATGAGGTTCTGCCTCAGGGCGTCAGGACAGGTTGCACCGGTGGCGATCGTCCCTCGATAACGAGGCGTGGTCTGGTTGAAGGCGAGCGGACGTCCGCCTCCATCATGAATCTGCCCTCCACTTTCCTCGATGAGAAGCGCCCCCGCCGCCACGTCCCACTCATTCTCCGGTTCCAGTGTGACTAGGCCCTGAATGTGGCCGCTTGCGGTCAGGGCGAGCCCCCATGCGATAGAACGCATCGGACGACTGGTGACCATGCCATCCAAGCAAGAAAGACACCCATTGTCCCATTCCCATGGGCTCATGGCGACGATCGGTGGTCGCTCGTCTTGGAGCGCAGGTGGGGTGATTGGCTTGGCATTCAGGGAGAGACCACCGCCCCTGGTTGCCGTGTAGAGCTCATCCACCGATGGGTTGAAAATGGCCGCCACGATCGGGCGGCCTCCCTCAATAAGCGCCACCGAAATACAAAACTCCGGTTCCCTATTGATGAACGCTTTCGTGCCATCTATCGGGTCGACTACCCAGACGCGAGCCTTCTGTAGACGGTCAGGACCATCCGGCGATTCTTCCGATAACCATCCGTCTGTGGGAAAAGCCGATTGGAGGTGTGAGTGGAGAATCTGATTCACGGCGAGATCAGCGGAGGTGACGGGAGATCGATCGGCCTTTTGGATAGTCTCAAACCCCGTTACTGCCAGTCGCACGGCCTCCTTTCCAGCTACTCGAATGGCGTGAAGGAGAACCTCGAGTTCGTTAGGCCATCTCATGGAGAAAGAGTAGCAAGCTCGGCTTAAGAAGAAAAGCAAAGTTCGTCTCACGAACTTGACCTGGAAGACAAATCTGCGTACAAGCACCGTGCGATGAAACTGATGCAGAAACGATCACGGAAGAAAGGACTGTCCCCCGGCACACTGGTGCACATTGGTGAGAAGCGAACGGAGACCGTCACCGTGACGCTGTTCAACTATTCTGCTTCTCACTGCGATGAACATCTCATTCGTGACGTGAATGAGCTTCGTCTTCCGGTCGACGAAACGGTCACATGGGTAGATGTCGGGGGAGTGCACAAGGCCGATGTGTTGGAGGCCTTTGGCAAGCATTTCAGCCTGCATCCTCTCCTGCTGGAAGACATTGCCAATACTGATCAGCGGCCTAAACTCGATGATTACGAAACCTATTTCTTCGTCGTCATGAAAGTCCTGACAGCGTCAGATCACGGAGACATCCTGGTCGAACAGATCAGTTTTGTCTTGGGCCGGAATTACGTCCTTTCGTTTCATGAGAACGGAGCCGACCTGTTCGAACCGGTCCGGAGTCGCCTTCGGGGTGGGAAGGGGCGCCTTCGGCATAATGGGTCTGACTATCTTGTGTATGCCCTCATCGATACCGTCGTGGATCAATACTTTGAGGTGCTTGAGATGCTGGGTGAACGGATCGAATCGTTACAGGAACGGGTGATGGCCGATCCAAGGCCGGAGACGCTGAAGGACATTCATGCGCTCAAACGGCAGCTCTTGTTTGTACGCCGAGCCGTCTGGCCGCTACGAGAGGCGATCAACAACCTCTCACGATCGGAATGCCCCTTCTTGCATGAGCCCACGAAGGTCTTTTTCAGAGACGTCTATGACCATGTGGTGCAGATCGTAGATACTATCGAAACCCTACGGGAAATGGTCTCGGCGAGCCTCGATATTTATCTCTCCAGCGTGAGCTATCGGCTGAACTCCGTCATGCGAGTGTTGACGGTAATCACCACGATTTTCATGCCACTGAGCTTTATTGCCGGGATCTACGGGATGAATTTCGAACATATGCCGGAGCTGAAATGGGCGTGGGGGTACCCGATGGCTCTCGGCATCATGGGCTTAGTCGCCGCGGCCATGCTTCTAGGATTTCGCTGGAAGAAATGGCTCTAGACGGGCATTCGCAGTCTTTATTCTTTGGATGCCCGCCGTATCCGCACGACAAACCGCTTTCAGGCCTTTGCCCGCTTAAGAGCGTAGATCAGAAAAGAGCCAAGGAGCTTCAACTTTCCGGCGAGCTTCATAGGCTGTGATTGCGCCCTCGTGTTGAAGGGTGAGGCCGATAGCGTCAAGCCCCCGATACAGGCAATCTTTACGAAATGGATCGATCTCGAACCGATACGTAACGTTTTGGGGTGTCGTCACCGTTTGACGATCCAGGTCTACTGTGAGTCGATATCCCTCGGTATCGATCACTTCCTTCAGGAGTACGAGCACTTCCTCCGCTTTCAAGACCACTGGGAGGATCCCATTCTGAAAACAGTTGTTATAGAAAATGTCGGCAAAACTGGGAGCGATCAGACAGCGAAACCCCTGATCCAATAATGCCCACGGAGCGTGCTCGCGAGACGAGCCGCAGCCGAAATTGTCTCGGGTCAAAAGGATGGTCGCTCCTTGATAGCGAGGGTCGTTCAGGAAGAACGACGGATCAGGAGAACCGTCTGGCCGCTTCCGCCAATCGAAGAACAGACCTTCCCGCAAACCAGTACGTTTGATGGTCTTGAGAAACTGCTTCGGGATCACTTGATCGGTGTCGACGTTCACCCGATCTAATGGAGCGACGAGACCGGTCAATGTCGTAAAAGGTTGCATAGTGCGAATTTCCTCTTCTTGATAAGCAAGTATGTCACGTCAGAGATTCTTGAGAAATCACTGCCAATGTCTGATATCGACAAAGTGGCCCTCAATGGCTGCAGCAACCGCCATGGCCGGTGACACGAGATGCGTGCGTCCCCCCGCTCCTTGTCGGCCTTCAAAATTTCGATTGCTTGTCGAGGCACAACGCTCCCCTGGCTTCAGGACATCGGCATTCATCGCCAGACACATGCTGCACCCGGCCTCCCGCCACTCAAAGCCTGCCTCCCGAAATACTTGGTCAAGCCCTTCTGCCTCGGCCTGTTGCTTGACAAGTCCCGAGCCCGGCACCACCATGGCATGGACCGTCTTCGCGACCTTCTTGCCCTTGGCAAAACTGGCAGCCAAGCGGAGGTCTTCGATCCTAGAATTCGTGCAAGAGCCGATAAACACCTTATCGATCATAATATCCGTGATGGGCATGTTCGGAGTCAGTCCCATATAGGACAACGCGCGTTCGGTTGCGTGTTTGGATTTGTCGTCACTCATCGTTCGCGGGTCTGGCACATGTTCATCGACGCCGATCACCATACCCGGGCTCGTTCCCCAGCTGACTTGAGGGGCGATTCGGTCGGCTTGTAGAACGACGGTGGCGTCATAGGTGGCATCGGGATCGGTTTTGAGGTGTTGCCAGGCTTGGACAGCCTGTTCGAATTGCTTGCCTTTAGGAGCCAGCGGGCGCCCTTTGAGATAGGCCATCGTCTTGTCATCGGGTGCAACGAGGCCGGCGCGAGCTCCACCCTCGATCGACATATTGCAGAGGGTCATCCGACCCTCCATGCTGAGCGAGCGAATCGCATCCCCTGTGTACTCAATCACAAATCCGGTGCCACCAGCGGTACCAATCTTCCCGATGATAGCGAGAATAATATCTTTTGCTGAACACCGATCTGAAAGCACACCGTCGACCCGGATTTCCATGGTCTTTGGCCGCTTCTGGACCAAACACTGGGTGGCCAGTACATGTTCGACTTCACTGGTTCCGATTCCAAATGCCAAGGCACCAAAGGCTCCATGGGTGGATGTGTGAGAATCACCGCACACGATCGTGGTACCGGGGAGCGTAAACCCTTGTTCAGGACCGATAACATGCACAATGCCCTGACGAATGTCGCTCATGTTGAACAGAGAAATATCGAAATGTTTGCAATTATCTTCCAGTGTTTGAATCTGGAGCGCGCTCACGGGATCCATGATTCCCAGACGACGGTCTGTGGTCGGGACATTGTGGTCCGGCACAGCCAACGTGGCCGTGGGCCGTCGTGGTTTCCGGCCCGCGAGTCTTAACCCTTCGAATGCTTGGGGAGAGGTCACCTCATGAACCAGCTGCCGATCGATGTACAGTAACGTCGTCCCGTCGGGTTCAGCCCGTACGACGTGTGAGTCCCAAATCTTGTCAAACAATGTTGTAGCGGCCATCACGACTCCTACTGGTTTTGGTCCGGAGGCCACATTATACAGAGACAGACCATGCGGTTGACAAGGTGCCTGTGAACCTTGTCCTGCCGGGCAAGACGTGATAGCAAAACGAGTATGGGTATCACAGACTGGAACCAGCCCGATATCATACAGTGGTGCCAACGTCTGCTGGATAGCTATCATCATTGGACGGGGCGAGAACTAATCGAACGGGTAGGCGAGACCGGATATCAGGCGAGAATGTTGTTCGAAGCTCCCTTCGTCGTCGTCTCACATGGAAACGAACCCGACCCGATCTTGAACTATGGGAATCAGAAGGCGCTAAATTTGTGGGAACTCTCTTGGGGGCAATTCGTTCAGACGCCATCACGGTTGACGGCCGAACCGGATGACCGTGACGAACGAGAACGGATGTTGCGGCAAGCAAAGTCCGATGGTTACTTCGATGGATACCAGGGAGTCAGAATCTCTTCAACGGGTCGGCGTTTTCTTGTCGAGAAGGCATTGATCTGGACTGTTATCGATTCAGCTGGAATACCGATCGGTCAAGCGGCGACTTTCTCGCATTGGTCGGCACTACGGTGAGCTAGAAAGGAAAATAGACCTCGGCGCCGCCATAGCCCCCGCTGTGAAACGAGTTGCTGTTTTGATATCCACCCCTGACGAGAAAGAAAACCTTGCCGATCGGCACCTCAAGGATTGGTCCGGTCTGGATGGCACGGAATCCTCCATTGCCCATTCCGGCAATGTCCCATCCGCTGTAAAGAGGGCAGCAACCCCGATCGGACTTGTAGGTCAGCAATTTCCCACGCAGCCGACCCCAGAAGAAGTTGTCCAGATCGGCATAAGACCCGATGGCATGGAGGCTGCCTTTTTCATGCCAGTATAGCCCTTCAATTTGGCCGAAGAAGCCGATCTGATGATCCACGCGCGAACTAGTACTCAAACGGTCTTCCTCGATTCGGCGCAGTTGTGGACCCGCAAGTGCCAGGAAAGTCCACCTGCCAAGTGACTGCGAGATTCCAAGAGATGGAACGACAAACTGTACGTTCGCATCCAACAGTTGCCCATTGCTCTTGAAGCTGTATCCAAGACCGGCTGTCATCGCCTGCGCGAATAGGGTTGTTCCTCCTGACATGAGCAAGACCGGCGTTCGTACGCCTAGATAGCCGAAGTATTGGCTCTTGTTATCGATTTGAAATCCGGTGAACACGTCACCTGCCTGTGTGCGGCTCGGGACGATCACCAGGGCAAGTGTTGTCAGTAAGAGTGACATATATCGCGCCATCGGATTTCCCCTTCTAGAACGGAGTCAACCAGAAACCAAACAACGGTGTGGCAACCGCCATGAGCGATACCAGCCATCATTGAGCAGCGCCTTATGTTTGACGAACTTGATATAGAATAGGGCACATCCCGGATAATCAGGAGAAAAATCAGAAAATAGTACGGGGTATCCGTTGTAGGCCAGGTCTGGGGTGACACGACCGATCAGTCTTGAGCGATGAATGATCGGAATGAATCAAGGTGAGGATCGTCGAATCACGTTGAGCAAGAGGGACCGCAAGCTAGGGGGCGATTCTGTGACATAGCATACTTCATGACCGCTTCCACTGCTTCTGGTGCAGTTCTCTCCAGTGCTGCTCACCTCGTTCTATGCTCTCGACCCTGAAACGGACACAGGTCGTGCGGAGACGGTGCACGACCGATACAGGACTAACCTTCAGGGTGGTGCGGGGAAGTTCTAACAGAGCTCCTACTAACGACCCTTTTGGAGTTGAAGGGAAGAGGACACTCACGCCCGTGAAGGACATATCTTCCAACTTCCCGGACAGCGAGGACGCCGAGGTGTTTAATCGACAGGAGCTCTCATGGGAAACTCGTAGCATCCGGCGCCGTTCCCAATTGAAGGACCTCCAAGGAGCGGTCAGAGCGTAAACCAGCGATCGTAGACTACTAGCTATACCGGGTTGGAATTGATAGCTCTCTTCCCAGGGCGCTGGATCACCAAAAATCTTATCAACGAGCACCTCTCTAGTTCCGTCATCAAGCTCTATGAACTCAAGTCCGGCTCCCACGCCACCGGATGGAAGCCTTTCCTGTCTAACGATTCGGCTTGGTAGTCGTACGATAGTGCCTTGAGAGGAGGTTAAAAGGAGAGACACGGTGTCTTGTGCGGTAAAAACTGGATGTTCTAACAACAAGGCGGCACCGTGTTCGTTGACGTTCAGGATGCGAGCGACGACAGAGTTGTCATCCACAAACAACTCACTGACGAAATCTCGATTAAGCCGGAACGCCTGTCGGCCTTGCGCTTGTTCGCTGGCGACGAACATTGCGATTGTTAACAGCAACAGGTTGACAGATCCCCAAAAAAGGCTGACCGGCAGACCGGGATCTCCAGTGCCGTGGCGAAGGTTATGAATCCCCAATGCCAAACCGACGACCAACAATCCAAATGTCAACAAGTGCGGCCAGGCGAACGTCAATTCAGCGGACGTGTTTTTTCTAATGCGTTGCCCCTTTGGCGTCACCTCGAAGGCGCGCTCTTTACGTGGCGCGACAAGGGCTTTCAATGCCACAGCGCTGAGCGCGAAGCACATGGCGATTTCATAGATATCTGACCAGAATGGGTTTCGCGAACCGCGGCTGACAGGGCGCATGACGAGTGCCGATGCGATGTAAAAAGAGAAGAAATGAACACCAAGCAGCACTACATTCGCATGAATTGGAGGCGTATGGAACAAGAGACTCGAAAGTGGAGCGACAAGACAAATGAGGCGTGGGAGGCCAAAAAAGAAATAGAAGATTGATCCGAAATAGTCCAATCGCTGTGACAACGTCAGACCCCGTTTAGTGAGGGGGTTGTCACGGAGGAGTACCTGAATGCAACCCATGGCCCACCGCTTCCGCTGCTTGAGATAACCTTCAAACGTCTCTGGCATCAGACCGGCAGACAGGACACGATTGAGGTAGCAGGACCTGTACCCTTTCGCATGCAGGTTCATACTGGTATGGATGTCTTCAGTAATGGTTTGGGTTTGGAACCCGCCGATCTCCTCTAGTGGTTGTCGACGGAAGAGGCCACCACTGCCAGCGAAGAAGGCACTGTTATGCGAATCTCGCCCGGCCTGCAGTGAGCGGAAGAACAAGGCCTGCTCGTTCTTGACGAGCTCTCCTACACGGAGATTGCGCTGGAAAATATCTGGATTGTAGAAGTGGTGTGGAGTCTGAACGATGGCCACTTTTGGATCATCGAAAAATCCGACGGTTTCTTTCAGAAACGTACGAGCCGGGACATGGTCAACATCGAAGACTGCTATGAGATCGCCATCGGTTAAACGAAGTGCATGATTGAGGTTTCCGGCTTTGGCATGGCGGGGACGGTCCGGGCGCCTGAGGTAGTCACAGCCTAGCGTGGTCGCGAGTTTTTTTGCTTCAAGTCGGTGACCGTCATCGAGCACGTGCACAGTGAAACGATCTTTAGGATATTCCTGTGCTAAACAGCCCACTAACGTTTGCCGTAAGAGCGATAGAGGTTCATCAACGACTGTGACCATGATGTCAACGGTTGGATACGTCGTGATTGGCGCTGGTTGACGATCCGTAGGTGACCAGGATTGATACGTGAAGAAGCAAAATTGACAGAGACCATACAGTTCTGCGAGGTAGACGATCCCCCCGACGATCATACTGCTGGTGTCCTCGGTAGGTAGGGTGTAGAGCGCCCGCCAGACCATGTAGCGGATGTACAAGATGAGACTCAGACTCAGGATCCACCGACGTCCCCGTTCTTTCTTGAGAAGAAGCCCAATGGCCAATAGCACCAGCGCGGAAACTCCTGATGCGATGGGGGTGTCGAAGAATGTGTCGAAGAGTGTCATGGTGAAGGTACCTGCAAGAAGAGATTCCTCGGATTAACTTATGTGAAAGCCACCCTATTACGGGATCACCGGTCAGCCTAGTCCTACGAATGTGGAGGAGCCTTATGAGGGGGGGAGGCAAACCGCTTGATCGAACGAAGGATTTCTCTGAGTACAGAAGCGAACGCTTATTCGAAAGAGGGGCTAAGTCCAGAGTTCAAGAGGGCCGTGCTGAGCAATGGCTTGGAGTAGGTCGTGCGTTGATATGATGCCGGCGAGAAGGCGGTGTTGGTCCAGGATCGGAACCGCATGGATCTGTTCGTCGAGCATGACGTGTGCAATCTCTCGGATTTCTGTCGAAGGAGTTGCCGTAATTACTCTGGGAGTCATGATTTCAGCTAATCGCCTTTGCGCGGCCTGTCGCTTGTCACCTCCAGTGAACAGTTCAGGGACGTGCAGGAGCAGGTCACGATACGACACCATACCAACTAGGGTGCCATGGAGAGAGGTTACGGGAATATGGTGAAAACGTTCTTGAGACATGATAGCCCAGGCATCGAGTAACAGACTGTCCGATGGAAGAGAGACGACTGGAGATCTCATGAGATCTTTGGCTAAAACGGCCGGTTTTGGGTGTCGTTGTTGGATATCGGCTTGACGGTAAGCAGACTGCGCAGTCAAAGCGGAATGATCCAATGACGGAGGGTGTTGGTCGTGAGGTTCACGATCTCCGGCAGTTTCAGCGCGGCTAGACCGAGAGCCCACCTGCTTTGTGGGGTAGATCTCGGTTATCCCATTGACCGCCAAATTAATAGGCATGGGGCACCCTCTCCAACGTCCGTATCGGAACTCTTGGGAAATACTTAAGCCGCAGCAAAGCAAAGATTTGAATTGGGGCAAAAACAGCCTCTGGGCCTAAGCAGCTCCAAATTGGTTGCTTCCCTTTTAACCCCTGTGTTATAAGGTTCGCGATATCGTGTATTGAGTTGTGAAGAATCTACAGAGAAAAAATATGCATTAACGAGAAAGCCTGCACGTCCTCCAGAGTTTGGCGATACATATTCACAAGCCTCTTATCTATATCTCTTCATTTCTTGTTAAGGGGGGTAGTCATGGGCAAGACAATGTTGGCGGTTTTCCTCGGCCTAGGAATGGTTTTGGCTGGAGTTTCGGGTGCGTATGCGTTGCAAGCAGGCGGTGTGGAAGTTGGAGATTTAGAAACTGGATCTGTGGTGGGCCAACCTTTCAAAGAACTGCCCGTAGATCTAACCTTCTATGCCGTTGAAATTGGAAACATGAAGGTGTGGTATCCGCCTATGACAGTCATTGATTTCAAGACACGTACGGGTTCACCCGTTCTCTTGAAGGTGACGAATAATGCGACAGCTGAACATGGGTTTCATCTTAGCGCGGCGGTGAATCAGTCTGCCCCCACCGTTTTGGACACCAAGTTGGTCCTGAAACCTGGAGAAACACGCTACATCGGTATTCCGACCAGTGATTTATTTTATGCGGCTGGAAGCGTCCTGGAATATCGTTGTCATTTGCACGCCGGGCATGTCGGCGGTAAGTTGCTAATGCTGAAGTAATCTGCGACGGCGCTCTCAAGTAAGTAGAGAAAAAGGCCTCGGTTGGGTTAACCGAGGCCTTTTTCATGGGAAAGTAAAACAACCTCAGTTTAGTCCAATACCGAGGTTCGATTTTAAGAATAAAGAGCGAATAACTAGGTCAGTTTCTTACTCCGCTCCACACCTTGGCAGCATCTATTTCCTTATCAGGATTCAACGTCTTTGCCTTGTCAAGAAGTATTTCCGTCGTCTCAGGGTAGGCAGGGTCTGAGATACAGCAATTATCGACGGGACACACCGCTGCACATTGAGGCTCGTCAAAGTGACCGACGCATTCAGTGCACCGATCATGTGCGATGACATAGATGTTGTCTCCGACACCTTGTCCGTCACCCACGTGATTACCCTTGCTTTCGGCGTCGCTTCTGGTCTCAAAGATTGCTTCATTCGGACATTCCGGCAGGCATGCGCCGCAAGAGATACATTCATCCGTGATCAATAAAGCCATGACCAAAGCCTCCTTCTCACTCTCAAAGACTAAACAATATTGACAAGTTCACATCACTCCAACCATAGTGCGCTCCGCATGGTAAATGAGGCGCGCGGGGAAGCATTTTATTCTCCGATTCTTTTCCAAGTCAACAGAATGCCTTTCTACCAAGAGGCCTAGGTTAGGATAAAGAGTGGGCCCTTTGGCTTAGCAGGGAAAGGATTATGGGCTCTAATCAGACACAGCTGGGAAACCGGGAACAGCGAAACAAGCGGATCATTATGATGGTCTTGCTCGCACTTCTTTTGATGAGTGCGTCCGTCTTCCTGGGTGAACGCAAGGAATCGAGTATCATTGTCGTGACGTTCCCCAGCGGGATTCAGCTTGAGGCCGAAGTAGCGGATACTCCGGAGAAATTGCTTTTTGGGTTGGCTTTTCGCGATACACTGCCTCCTAATGGAGGCATGCTTTACATTTTTGAGCAAAATGGTTTGCACCGGATCAAGACCAAAGAATATCGATTCCCCATCGATATTCTTTGGATAGACGAGAGTCATCATGTCGTCCATATGCTGGAGCATGCGGAACCGTGTCGTAAAGAGCCGTGCCCGTTCCTTGGGCCACCACCTGAACCAGCCCGTTATGTCATCCAGGCGGAATCGGGATTTATTCAGAAGGCACGGGTTACCGCCGATGATGAACTCAAATACACACTCCGTATGTAGTATGTAGCTGCTGGGAACCTCAATAAAGGATATTAGGGATGACAAATAGCTTTCAGAAAGTTGCGCAGATCGAAGAGTTACCGCCAGGTCAGTCGAAAATCGTGAAGGTCAATGACAGGCCGATCGCGCTGTTTAATATTGACGGCACGTTTTACGCCATTCATAACAGCTGTCCTCATGAGGGTGGACCGCTTATTGAAGGAAGACTCAAGGGATTTATCATTGCCTGTCCATGGCACGATCTTGCGTTTGATATTCGAAACGGCCAAGGTACGGATGGTGGTGGCTACTGTGTCGGAAGCTACGAAGTACAGGTTGAAGGAGCCGACATCCTGATCGGTCCACGCAAAAAGATATGAGCATCGGAGCCGCCTCGAAGAAAGTCCTCACGAGAAGGAACAGACGTGAGCATTTCTGACACAGACCACAATCCAACCCTGGACGCTGCCGATTGCCGCAAGGTTGTCGTTGAACAGCCGTTCGTCATTCGTATGTGGGAAGATCGGACCAGAGGCGAACAATGGGTGCCGACGTATGACACAAAAGCACTTGCACTTCTGAGCGACGAATTCCTCCGTATTGCGAGTAACAATGCGGTGGAGAATGGACAACGTATCTTTGAACTCAAGGCCGTTCAGCCAGGTGTGTATCATCTAGTTTTTGAAAAACGCATGGGATGGAAATTTACTGCCGAAGAACGGCGAGTCTTCAAAATAGAGGCCCGGCCGTTCACTGGGAGTTGAGTCCATGCCCGATGTCGCGTTCATTAATGGCCGTTTTGTTCCATGGCAGGATGCGACGGTTTCGATTGATGACCGGGGATTTCAGTTTGGTGACGCTGTCTACGAAGTGGTCAGGACCTATCGCGGTATACCTTTCCAGTTGGAGGCGCATCTTGTGCGACTGGAACGGAGCACGCGAGAACTCTGTATTCCCTTTCCATATTCAAAGGCGCAGTGGATGCAGTGGATTCAACATGGGCTCAGCCTTGCTGAATACCAAGAGGCCAAGGTCTATATCCAGATTACCCGAGGGGTGGCTCCTCGGGAACACACCTTCCCCTCTCAGAACCGCCCCACGATCGTGATGACAATTAGGGAGTTGCAAGGCCTGCCCTCTGAGATGCGCCTGGTCGGCGTCAGGGCATGTACTCGCGAAGACCTTCGATGGGGGCGATGCGATATCAAGAGCGTCAATCTGCTTGCCAACGTTCTTGCACGGGAAGAGGCCAGAAAAGCCGGGGTGTTCGAGACCATTTTCGTTCGTGAGGGTCTCGTCATGGAAGGAGCGCTCAGTAATGTCATGGCTGTGCGGGACGGAGTGCTAGTGACGGCTCCCGAAGGTCCCAGGATCCTGTCTGGGGTCACAAGAACAGTGGTATTGGATTTGGCGAGAAAGGAGAAGATCCCAATTGAGGAACGGTTCGTACGAGTCAATGAGCTGTACGCTGCAGATGAGGTCTTTCTGACGGGGACCACACTCGAAGTGCTCGGCGTCGTTCAGATTGATGGGAAGACAATTGGCCAGGGCCAGCCCGGCCCGGTGACGAAAGCGTTGGCTGCCCAGTGGGCACTTCTGACCGGTTAGTGCTCTTGCTTTGCTTCTGGGTGCGTGATATGGTGCTGCCTCTGTAAGTGGGCTCATGCCCACTTTTTTGTTTGGACACATGTCGAAAGACGTATAGGTTGAGCATGCCGGGCAATGGTTCGGAGCCGGTTGCCGACCGGTTGCAAAAAATTGTTTCCCCGATTCTGTGGACGTTAGGGCTTGAGTTAGTAGACGTGATCTGTGTTGGTCAAGGTTCTCGCTCAGTTGTTCGTGTTCTGATCAGTAAACCTGGTGGAGTCACCATCACAGATTGTGAGCAAGCACATAAGGCCCTGGGACCGGCTCTGGATGTCGCTGATCCCTTTCCCCACGCCTATACGCTAGAGGTCTCTTCACCGGGTCTGGATCGGCCATTTAAGAGACTTCAAGACTATCAACGGGCAATTGGCAAAGAAGTGAGTCTCAAGCTTCGCCAACCACTCGAAGGGCAGTGGAAGATTACGGGGCGATTAATGAATGCGGATGAGCAAGCCGTCGTGCTGGATCTCATCATGTCAAAGATGACGAAGTCGATAAGGCTGGATCGAGAAGTGATCGCCGAGGCAAAACTGGTTGTGAAGCTGTAGGCACGTGAAGTCCGGCGTATGGATGGTAAATGGATGCAGGAGCGTAAGGTATGAACCGAGAACTGATTTCAGTCATCGATGAAATCGGGCGTCAAAAAGGGATCGACAAGACCCGAGTGATCGGAGCCATTGAATCCGCCCTGCAGACAGCCGCCAAGAAGCGCTTTGGTCAGGCCGAAAACATTCAAGTGGAAATCGATCCAAAAACGGGAGAAATTTCCGTCGTCTCCAAAAAGACGATTGTCGAAACGGTGACCAACCCCAAAGCTGAAATTTCACTTCAGGAAGCGCGTTACTACGACAGCGAAGCAGAAGTCGGCGATGAGATTGGATCACTGATCGAGATGAACGAATTGGGACGAATCGCCGCGCAAACGGCGAAGCAAGTCATCTTTCAGAAAGTCAGGGAAGCCGAATGGGAAGCGGTTCAAAAGGAGTACTCGACGCGGCAGGGGGATCTCGTCACGGGGATCATTCTTGGTCTGGAGCGTCGGAATTATCTCGTCGATCTTGGAAAGACCGAAGCCATTCTGCCGATCCAGGAGCAGATTCCTCGCGAAACCTATCGACGTGGGGATCGCGTGAAGGCGATGTTGCTGGAAGTCCGTCGTACGCCGAAGGACGTTCAGGTCATATTATCGCGAAGTCATCCGCAATTCGTGGCGAAGCTTTTTGAGCTCGAAGTGCCAGAGGTGATGGAGAAGATCATTGAAATTAAATCGGTCGTTCGAGAACCTGGTGATAGAACAAAAATCGCGGTCACGTCACGCGAAAAGGCCGTCGATCCGGTCGGGGCCTGCGTTGGGATCAAAGGGTCCCGTGTCCAAGCGGTGGTTCGTGAATTGCGGGGCGAGAAAATCGACATCATCACTTGGACGCAGGACCCTCGTGTGTTCATTGCGGAAGCCTTGAATCCAGCGACGATCGAAAAGGTGGGGATCGACGAAGAGAAAAAGTCGGCCCTCGTCGTCGCGGCTGACTCGCAATTGTCCCTGGCTATCGGTAAGAACGGACAGAATGTCCGACTTGCCGCACGATTGACCGGATGGAAAATTGATATCATCAGCGCCACCGAATACGAAAAAGAAAAAGTCGAACGCGACAAGGAAATAAAAGCGGCTCTAGCAGAAGAGGCGGAAGCGCAACGACTCCAGGAGGAAGCGCGTCAAGCTGCAAGAGCCGAGGAAGCGACGAGCGAATAACCAGACGGAACCATTTGATGGCTATGCGCGTATATGAACTCGCCAAAAAGTTAGGAATGGAAAATCGCGTGCTCATCCCTGAGCTGAAGAAAATGGGTGTGTCGGTTTCATCTCATAGCAGCACTCTGGACGACGAGACGGTGCAAAAAGTAATGGAAGCAATCGGTTCAAAATCCAATGAGCCATTACGGGTAACTGAAGGAGCTGCCGCTGCAAAGCCAGTTCGTGAGGGCATGCGCGGTAAAGATGTGGCAGTCAAAGCACAGTCGCTCGGGGACCCCCCTAAGTCAGATAAGCGGCGTATTCTGATTAAGCGAAAGAAGGAGGATGAACCGACCGACGTTTCTCCTCCCGCGCCTGTGGTCGAAGATGACCGTTCGACACAAATCGGAGTGGACGCTTCCGTAGCGACCTCCTCGACACCTGTGGATCAGGTCAGCGTACCCTCGGAGACCGAGCAAGCTTCCCCCGTGGAGGAAGCTCCAGCTACGATAGCTCCGACTGCACCATCTCCCATTGTTCCGCAGCAGGAAGCAGTACCGCCAAAGCCAGCGACGACTCCCCCCAGCCTCGCAGCAGGAACAGTAGAACCAGTGGTTGCCAAAAAGAAAAGCATGGCTTTTGAGGCCATTGAGGCTGAGGGGCAGAAAGATAAGGCTAAAAAAGTTCGAAAACCAGGTCGTCCCAAGGACGAACAACAGGATGTGAAAATCCGTGAAGATGCCGCCCGGTGGCAGGATCTTCGCGCAATCCCGGTGCAGCGACGGGATGACCGATCCAAGCACTTGCACCAAAGTACGCCTGCTGAAATTACGAAGCCTCGTCGAAAAAGCGTCAAGGTCACCCCACGGACAACGGTCAAGGAGTTTGCCGAACTCATTGGTCAGCGGCCAGCAGACATCGTGCGCAAATTGATGGACATGGGCCAAATGTTGACCTTTCAACAGCCGATGAATCTTGATGCGGCCTCGATCTTCGCAGAAGAAAGCGGGGTCAAAATTGAAATAGCCGTTGAACGAGGAGGAGAGGAGTTACTGCAGGATATTGTCGAGACGGGAGAGGATGAACGGCCTGAACCTCGACCTCCGGTCGTCACCATTATGGGGCACGTCGATCATGGGAAGACTTCCTTGCTCGATGCGATTCGCCAAACGAATGTCGCCGAGGGTGAGGCCGGCGGTATCACTCAGCATATTGGGGCTTACACGGTTTCGGTGCACGGGAAGCAAGTCACGTTTCTGGATACCCCTGGCCATGAGGCCTTCACTGCAATGCGGGCTCGTGGTGCAAAAGTCACTGACATCGTCATTCTGGTTGTGGCTGCGGATGACGGGGTTATGCCGCAGACGGTCGAAGCGATCCATCACGCCAAAGCTGCCGGAGTGTCCTTGATTGTTGCGATCAATAAGATCGACAAACCCGGTGCGAACTCAGAACGAGTCAAAAATGCTCTCTCGGAGCATGGCTTAATTTCAGAGGCCTGGGGTGGTGACACCATTATGGTGGAGGTCTCCGCGAAACAGAAAACAGGGCTTGATACTCTCCTGGAGATGATCCTGCTCCAGGCCGAGGTGCTTGAATTTAAGGCGGATCCACACCGACCAGCTCGGGGCATCGTGATCGAAGCTAAAATTGAACGAGGTAGGGGGCCGGTCGCAACGGTCTTGGTACAAAGTGGGACTCTCAAGGTAGCCGATGCCTATGTTGTGGGCCCATATAGCGGGCGCGTGCGAGCCCTCATCAATGATCGCGGGGAAAAGACGAAGCAAGCCGGTCCATCGATTCCCGTGGAAGTGATCGGATTACCCGGAGTTCCATCGGCAGGAGATGTCTTCCATGTCGTCTCGAACGAGAGAGTGGCACGCGAGATTGCTGAAGAGCGAGCGCAAAAACGGCGGGCGGCTGAGTTAGGCGGTCCGGCAAAGGTGTCGCTGGATGATCTCTTCACGAAGATCCAAGAAGGGTCGGTCAAGGAATTAGCCATCGTAATTAAAGCCGATGTTCAAGGATCATCTGAAGCGTTGGCCGGGGCTGTTGAAAAACTCTCGACCGACGCGGTCAAGCTCCGTGTGATTCATAACGGAGTCGGGGGTATCATGGAGTCCGATGTGCTCCTTGCCGCTGCATCACGAGCGATCATTATCGGTTTCAACATCAGGCCTGAACCTAAGGCAACTGCATTGGCCGAGCAGCAAGGTGTAGATATTAGGCTCTATACCATCATCTACGACGCCATTGCCGACATCAAGGCTGCGATGGAAGGATTGCTGGAGCCTACACTCAAGGAACGAGTCTTAGGCCGAGCCGAAGTGCGACAAGTCTTTACGATTCCCAAGGTTGGTGCGGTGGCCGGGGCGTATGTCGTCGATGGCACAATTTCCCGATCGAGTGCTGGGGCACGGGTCATTCGAGATAATGTCGTGGTCTATCAGGGGAAGTTGGGTTCGCTCCGACGATTCAAGGACGATGTGCGGGAAGTTCAGCAGGGGTACGAGTGTGGATTGAGCGTTGAAAATTTCAATGATGTCAAGACCGGAGACATCATAGAGACCTATGCAATCGATAAGATCGCAGCGAAGCTCTAGGCACGATTACCTCGCTAGCATTGTCAAGGCACGGTAGAAGCCACCCAGGGAAAGACATTACAGGGACTCATCGGTTGTCTAATCTGAATGAGCAATCGATATGGTCGTTGGACTCTGTACCGTGGAATTATTCATGGCGGGGAGCCAGTCGCTAAAAGATAAGCGACAGGTATTGCACTCGTTGAAGGATCGACTTCGAGGCAAGTTTAATCTCTCCATCGCCGAAGTGGACGGCCAGGATCTCTGGCAGAGAGCTGTTCTGGGTATGGCTTGTGTCGCGAATGACGGTGGTCATGTGAATCAGGTGCTCGATCAAGCGTTGAACACGATCAGAGGCATGTCGGCAGTCGAGGTTGTCCGGACTCAGCTGGAATTGCTTTAACCCTCGTTGTAATGCGCGTGAGTGTCAGCGACACGGGGACAAGATGTCAAAGACAACCTACAAGAGAGCCGATCGGGTGGCTGATCAAATCAGGATGGAGGTTGCTGACATCCTCATGCGAAAGGTCAAAGATCCTCGTGTGCACGATGTCACAGTCACCGATGTGGATCTGACAGGTGATTTGCGCACCGCCTATGTGTTTATTACTACAATGGAAACCGGCGAGGCAGAACGAAACGTTTTTTCCGGGCTCTCGAAGGCCAGTGGATTTGTGCGAGCAGAGTTGGGACGCCGACTATCACTTCGCTATCTTCCCGATCTCATCTTCAAAAAGGATATCAGTGGGCCTCGTGGTGATCGCATTATGCAGTTGCTCGAAGGGCTGCACGGGGAATCCAAAGGACACACGACAGCCGAGTCTCAGAGCAAAAGAGTGTAGGCCACCAACTCCTAATGAGTATGATGAAGATCCCTGGCATCACAATGGATCGTCGAGCCGGCTTGGACGGCGTCCTTATCGCTTACAAGGAAGCCGGATGGACTTCGCATGATGTCGTGGCCAAGCTCCGGAAGGTACTTGGAGAAAGTAAGGTTGGTCACGCCGGTACTCTAGACCCTACTGCGACTGGTGTGCTTCCTATTTTGGTCGGTCGGGCTACGAGAATTGCGGAGTACCTCGTGGATTGGGATAAGGAATACCGAGCGGTGTTGCGGCTTGGAGAAACGACTGATACGCAAGATGCTGCCGGCAAGGTGCTCACAACGAACGACCCATTCCACGTGAACGAAGATGCGATTCGCACGACTGTGGCCAAGTTCCGAGGGGTGCAACAGCAATTACCTCCGATGTATTCCGCTGTAAAAATTAGTGGCCAACCGCTGTATAAAGCGGCCAGAGTGGGAAAAGTCCTCGACAGAGTCGAACGGTCTGTAACCATCCACAAGCTTGAGGTTGTGGCCGTGAACGGTCGTGATGTGACGCTGCATATTGTGTGTTCAAAAGGAACATATGTGCGCACATTGTGTGCGGACATCGGACAGTCCTTGGGGGTCGGTGGACATCTCTGTGCGTTGGAACGTACTCGAGTTGGTCCTCTTTCGATTGATCAGGCCTTGACGATCGATCAAATTGCAGATCATCTCACCATGGGCACACTCGAACATCACGTGCTTTCGTTGGACCATCTCTTATCCCAGCTCCCGGCCCTGGTCGTTAACGCGGAACAGGCCGAACGGGTGATGCATGGAAATCCGGTCTCTCCGGCTGGAATCCCCCAGCTCCCGGTTTCGCCGAGTCCTGTGTTTGTGCGGCTAAAGAATGAAGCCGGTCAACTACTGGCAATTGGCACACACGATACTTGTGGTTTGGGACCAATTAAAATTCGTAAAGTATTCAGTCTCTTGACCCATTAGGATGGAAGGAACCATTATGGCCTTACTCAAGGAAGCGAAGACAGAGCTCATTAAACAATTTCAACAGCATGATAAGGATTCGGGTTCTCCCGAAGTCCAGATCGCAGTCTTGACCAACCGGATCACGTATCTGACCGAACATTTCAAGACGCATAAGAAAGATCACCATTCCCGTCGGGGGCTCTTGCAACTGGTCGGACGCAGACGGCGGTTGCTCGACTATCTTCGCGGTGTAGATGAAGCGCGATACCGAGCGGTGATTGATCGTCTCGGCATTCGGAAGTAAGCGGTTACCACAAGAGTCGGGTGGGCTGTGGCCTTCGCCGAGCCCACATAATTCCACAGGTGAACACCGACATGCGCTCTGACTCGGCGATGTTTGATGTCGTCAGGGCAGGTTCTTCGGCCGATCGGTGAACCTGCCCGTTCGAGCGTATCTCAGTGGGCATCTGTGGATCTAACCAGAGGAGACCATAGATGGTACATGTCGTAGAAGTGGACATTGCTGGCCGTACACTTCGCCTTGAAACTGGTCGTGTTGCCAAGCAAGCTGACGGATCAGTTTGGGCGACATACGGAGACACCGTCGTCCTGGCGACAGCTGTGGCTGCACAGACGGCCAAACCAGGAACTGACTTTCTTCCACTCACAGTCGACTATCAGGAAAAGGCTTACGCGGCGGGGAAAATTCCCGGCGGCTATTTTAAACGTGAAGGTCGGCCGGCGGAAAAAGAAGTCTTGACCAGCCGATTGATCGACCGCCCCATCCGGCCACTCTTTCCGGAAGGCTACTATTTCGAAACACAGGTTATTGCCTCGGTGCTCTCGGCAGATAAGACCGGGTCTTCCGATGTGATCGGAATCACTGCGGCATCCGCTGCCCTGGCGGTCTCGAATATTCCGTTCAATGGGCCAGTCGCTGGAGTGAAGATCGGCCGTATCAAGGGACAGCTTGTCGTTAATCCAGACCTTGAGTCAATGGAGCAGAGCGACCTTCACTTGGTCGTCGCAGGTACCGCCGATGCGGTCATGATGGTCGAAGCAGGGGCTAATGAGTTACCTGAGCACACGATGCTCGAAGCCCTGGAACTGGCTCACTCTGAGATCAAAAAAATCGTTAAGAAGATCGACGAATTGGCGCAAAAAGTCGGTAAGGTGAAACGAGAGGTGGTGGCTGAATCGATCGATCCACAACTACAGGCTGAAGTCAAAGCGCTGGTTGCCAAACCGATCCGCGAAGCGATCATGATCTCCAACAAGACCGCTCGCCAAGAACGACTGGATCAGATTCTGGCGGACGCCATTGAAAAGCTGAAAAAGACGGATGACCCGTCACGTGAACGGCACGTGAAGATTGTGTTTCATCAGCTCGAGTACACCGAAGTTCGAAAAATGATCTTGGAGAATCAATCTCGGGCCGATGGGCGTGGTCCTGCAGACATCCGTCCGATTACCTGCGAAGTTGGTGCGTTGCCAAGGGCCCACGGATCAGCCATTTTTACCCGTGGCGAAACACAGAGCTTGGCGGTTGTCACGTTGGGAACAACCGACGATGAACAACGCATCGACGCACTGGAAGGCGAGTACACCCGCACCTTCATGCTCCACTACAACTTTCCACCCTTCAGCGTGGGTGAGGCACGACCTTTACGCTCACCGGGTCGACGGGAAGTCGGGCATGGCGCATTGGCTGAACGGGCGTTGAAGCCAGTCATTCCGAACAAGGATGTGTTTCCCTATACGCTGCGGATTGTGTCTGAAATTCTAGAATCAAATGGGTCGTCGTCGATGGCGACGGTCTGTGGGGGTACACTGGCCATGATGGACGCCGGTGTTCCCATCAAGGAACCGGTAGCAGGCATTGCGATGGGTTTGATCAAGGAAGGCGACGACGTCATCATTCTGTCTGACATCCTTGGTCTGGAAGACCATTTGGGTGATATGGACTTCAAGGTCTGTGGAACGAAGAATGGGGTCACGGCGCTCCAAATGGATATCAAAATTGGGGGAATTACGACCGCACTGATGCAGCGGGCCTTGGAGCAAGCCCGGCTGGGACGATTGCACATCCTCGGTCACATGTCGAACGCTCTTGCCGGAGCCAGGACCGCCCTTTCTCCATTTGCCCCACGAATCCATACGATGAAAGTCAAACAGGATAAAATTCGAGACATCATCGGGCAGGGTGGGAAAACGATTCGGGGTATTCAGTCCGATTGCGGAGTCAAAATTAGTGTTGAAGATACCGGAGTCGTCACCATTGCTTCCTCCGATGAGGCGTCATTACAAAAAGCCAAAGACATCATCGGCCGCTTGACGGAAGAAGTCGAAGTGGGGAAGGTCTATATGGGGACCGTCAGAAAAATCATGGACTTCGGTGCCTTTGTGGAGGTCTTGCCAGGAACAGATGGGTTGGTCCACATTTCTCAACT
>JAOUHJ010000141.1 GCA_029865225.1 Nitrospira sp. | reverse complement strand
ATCTATTGAAACATGAAAAAGAAATTGGACTGACGGAGGAGCAGATCAAGAAACTGAAGGCGATCGAATTGGATTATGACCGCATGCATATCAAGGCTGAGGCAGACATACATGTGGCCGAACGGGAGTTGCGTGCCTTAGCCGAGGACGAGAAGACCGAGCTGTCCGCTATTGAGGCCAAAGTGACCGTGATGAGACCCGACCATATCTGGGAGATCACTCCGTTTACTTTCGTTGTCATATCCCGATCATCGGCATGTATCTGAGTCGCCGTGACAGTGAGGAGACAGGCCGCGGCCAGCACGCACTGCGCAGTAGCTATTTTTAAGAATGTTGTCATAGGAAGCTCCTTCTTTCCGATAATGAGCGGTCGCCCTCTGATCACTCGTGAGCACTGCCGAATACCAGCCGCAAAGAGCGTCAAACTGATCGTCGTCACCCCCCTGAGTCCAACAAGCAGGTACCATCAGAACGTTTGCGTGTGATCTCATTTCAGTCTACCCGAAGCATATTTCGTGGTCTGGTCAAAACTGCTCAGGTTACATAGCCCCGCCGGGTTCACTCTACCTACGAATTTCCGTCCCATCATCACCGGTTATAGCGAGCATGCAAAACCGGGCGAGGCCAAGCTTCATCCCGATCCGCAAAACGGTGTCGCTCTTCCTTCGAATCCGAAAGCGATGCAAGTGAAAAGTGGTCCATCCGAATCCGATCTGGATAAAGAAGGGCAGGTCGGCCAGTGTTCTATCGGAGCGGACCAGGAACCATCTCCACAGCATCAGGTGGATGCCGCGAATCCACGCATGGATCAGATAGACCGTGGCCTGCGCCGTCGCGTCCATGACCACGCTAGCCTAGCAAGGTACGAGTTCAATGACGACCAGTGAGTGCTCCAGGAGGAACCGCTACGGGACTCCTTTGCCTCCAGTTTGAAATGGACTCGTGCCCACTCCCCTGCCTCCCTCGACCGTAAGAATGGACGGCTCGCATGAGTCATTTCCTCAGTGTCGCCTGGCTCTCCTCCGCCTGTTCGCATGCCAGGCACAAAGCCGCCGTAGGGACAGCCTCCAGCCTGGACTGGGGAATGGCCTTCCCGCATCGCTCGCATCGTCCGTACCGCTCTGTCCCCAGCTTGAAGAGCGCCCGGTCGATCGCCTCGATCTCGGTTTTTGCTCGCCCATCCAGACGATCAAGCAGCTGAACCATGGTCTCTTCCTGCCCCCGCTCCTCCACTTCGCTTTCGATATCACGTTGGAACCAGCGTAGTTCCTCTTCAGTCTGAGCAACCTGACGAAACAAGTCGCGCCGTTGCGTTAACAGCTTCTTTCGAATACCCTCGACCTGTAGCATGGCAATACCCCTCCCTGCCGACGACCATGTCAGCTATAAAATATGTGCAACTTTTCCATCATAGTCTCTCGTCCGGCCTTGATCGCCGCCTCGACATCCGACGCATTCTCGGCGAGAAAATGCTTCCCACACTTGATCGTCTCATCAAGGGCAGCTCGTGCCACCTTCGTCTTCTCTAGGACTCGTCTTCCTCCATCCGTGTGACACATCCCTTCACGGCCCGGCGTATCTCTTCCCTCGACATGGGGCGAGAAGAAGCGCTGCCACCACCTCCGGCCGCGGCTCCCCTCAGAATGCAAGTACAACGCTCGATCCTGAACACGTTATCTCTCGATTCTCCACGGCACTTCCTTGGATAAATGGAGTTCTCTTCAATGAGAAGCGAAGGCGATGCCACCGGGTCAGGGCGAGTCGGTCAGCAATCGTCTTGAATTGATGAGGATTTCAGATGTCCGTCTCATGAGAAAAGGAAACCGATTGGGCATTCCAGGTCTCAGAAGAGAGGAGCGTTGTTGCAAAAAGCAACAGACCTGTTGGACCAAAGGAATGAGTACGTGTAGGACAAAGCGGGAGCGAGCATCGCCAACCCGGAGGTCACGCTGCTGCCAGCTGGAACAGCAGTGAACACGCTCATGATTCACCAGGTGTTGGCTGAGCTAGCATGGCGTAGCGGCACACCACAGTGGACATCCGGGCGTTGTCGACGCTGAAATGGCAGCACGTGAATCCGTATGGCATATTCACGCTGAACAGGCGGCGACCTTGCCGAAATCTGTGGCTTCGCGAGGTTACGGCCTTTAAGGATACGTCTATTGCTGTGCGATTTTTTGATCCTGTTGCTTAGCGAGAGCGGTCCGCAACCGCTCTTCCTGCTCCTGACTGAGCGAAGTCTTCAGGATCGTGCCCCCATATTTTGAAATTCTCGCCGACAACTTCTCTTGGTCGAAGTTCCGAATCAGCAGGAAGATCGCTGAGGTACCCGGCACGATCGTGTTGCCGAGGCCCTTAATGAAATTGTCCGGGATCCCATAATCGTTCAGAAATCCATACTCGTTTGCAGCGACGGTCATCGCGCCGCCCCCTGCGCCCCCGGCGATACTACCCAACAGGCCAGCCAAAGGATTCATGAAGAGCAGCCCCATTAGCCCTCCCCATAACATGCCTAGTGTCACGCCATGTGTTGTCGCACCTCCAAACACATCGACGCACTGTTTCAGGTGGACTTTGCCATCCGGATCACGGACAACGATGACCGCGTCTTCCAGGTCTAAGACATATTCCTTTTCCATCGCCCGGAGTTCATTGAGTTCCCGATCCGCGGTGCTGGAGTCTTTAAACGCAAGGCAAACAAGTTCACTCATGATTCATCTCCTTCGCCTGATACTCATGCTGTCACGATCCGCATTGGCGGCCTATTGATCCAGTGACCTTATATTAGCAGGTTGTTTAGATGGACTTCCTCACCGTTGCAAGGCCATGAGTCGTGGCGACACGGTCCGACTGCACGCATATATTCGGCCTCGCGGTGAACCCATTTCACACAGTCGGGAATCGTCACAATTATGAGGGTCAGTTTCGTTCCATCGAATGAGCTGCCCCTATCGGTTCAGGCTCGGTCTCGTCGCCAGCGGGATGGGGCAACATCCCAGTCTCCAGGGCCGGCGCATGGGGAAGCCCCGTCACTTCGAGAATTTCCTGTTCGTTGAGCGTTTCCCGAGCGAGCAAGGCTTCAGCAAGCAAATCGAGTTGCTTGCGATGTGTGCTGAGGAGCCGCCTGGCCTCGTCGTAGCTCTCGCCGATAATCTTGAGTACCTCGGCATCGATGACTTTAGCAGTCTCCTCACTGAACGGCCTCGCGTCTCCGTAACTGTTTAAGCCGGTCAGGTAGGGGTTCTCCCTTGGTGCGAGCTGCACGAGGCCCAGCCGCTCACTCATGCCCCAGCGCGTGACCATCCGACGGGCGAGGCCGGTGGCTTGCTCGATGTCATTTTCGGCCCCAGTGGTCTTCGTCCCGTAGACAATCTCTTCCGCGGCACGCCCGCCCAACATGCCCACAATCCTCGCGCGCAAATAGGCTTCCGGATAGTTATAGCGGTCACTGTCGGGGCGCTGGTAGGTGACGCCGAGCGCTTGCCCGCGGGGCACAATCGTGACCCGGTTCACGGGATCGGCACCAGGCACGACGAGACCAAGAATGGCGTGTCCCCCTTCATGATAGGCGATCCGTTCCCGGTCGGACCGGCTCATGAGAATCGGGCGTTCTGGACCGAGCACGATCTTCTCGAGCGCGTCGAGGAAGTCCTTGTGACGGACCTCCTGTTGCTCGCGGCGAGCTCCCAGTAATGCGGCCTCGTTGACGAGATTCTTCAGGTCGGCCCCCGAGAGCCCTGGCGTCATGGCGGCAAGATTTCCGAGTATGGCGTCGTTCGCGAGCGGGACATGGCGGGTGTGGACTTTCAGGATCGCCTCTCGTCCTGTCTTGTCCGGGAGATTCACCACGACACGCCTGTCGAAGCGTCCGGGTCGCAGGAGGGCTTTGTCTAAGACCTCAGGCTGGTTCGTCGCCGCCAGGACGATGATGCCTTGACGACTCGAGAACCCGTCCATTTCGGTCAAGATTTGGTTCAACGTTTGCTCCTGCTCGCTGGATCCGCCAATCGCCATCTGCCCGCGTGCGCGCCCAATGGCATCGAGTTCGTCGATGAACACGATCGCAGGGGCATTCTCGCGTGCTTCCTTGAAGAGATCGCGTACCCTCGCGGCGCCCACTCCGACGATCATCTCGACAAACTCCGCAGCGCTCATCGAGAAGAAGGGCACCCCCGCCTCGCCTGCAACAGCTCTTGCGAGCAGCGTCTTCCCTGTCCCCGGCGCGCCCACCAGCAGCACGCCCTTCGGCGCAGTCCCTCCGAGACGGGTGTACTTCTTGGTATCCTTAAGAAAGTCCACGATCTCGACCAGTTCGTTTTCAGCTTCGTCGATGCCGGCCACATCCTCGAAGGTCACCTTCGCCGTTTGCTCCTGGTCATAGCGGCGGGCCCTGCTCTTACCCATGCCCATCAGTCCTCCGCCCATCATGCCACCGCTTTGCTGCGCAGCCCGCCGGAAGAGCCAGATATAAAAACCGATGAAGAGCAGACCCGGGCCGAAGCTAAAAAAGATGGTCGCCCATGGGTTTTCACCTTCGTGGATTGGCTTCGCACTGATCTCGACCCCGTTCGAAATGAGGAATTGTTCCAAGCCTGGGTCGACGAAAGACGGCACCGTCGTCGTGAAGACACTGATGGGTTGGGACAGGCTGCTGGTGCTTCTGCCGCGGTCGTCCATCGGTTTGGTCTCACCGCCGGGTGTCGAATCCTTTTCACTCTTCGTTATAGCTTCGCCACTGGGCCCCGAGTCCTTTTCGCCCAACGGCTGATACACGATTGCTGTCGTGAATCGCCCGGTAAGAGTGTCCCCCTGACTGTAGATGGCTGCGACGTTATTCATGCCTACTTCGTGCTTGAAAAGGGTATAAGGAACCGTGATCGGCACGTCCGGAGTAGGAAACATGAACCTTGCGAGCATGAAGTTGGCAAGGAGGATGAGCACAAACCAGAGCCACGTCTTGCCGGGTGGCACCTTTGCCTGCTCAGGATTCTTTCGGGCACCAGGCCCCCTGTCGGCCGGCTGCAGGCGGCTGGTTGGTGGGGAACTGTTATAGCTGCGTCGTGTCTGCTGTTGCGTCACACTCATGGTGCCCTCCTCAGACGCACTCGTTAGTAGTCGGCGGAGGCGTGTGCAGTCTTCATTAACTCTAACACTTCATTCCCTCGCAAACCTAGGGGGAAAGGCTCAGGTAGGGTGCACTCTCCCTCAATACAGTCGTGGGTTCACCATTCATAACGTCTCTGGGGAAGAAAGGAAATGAAGTGGTTGCGACTATGGCAACCGATGCGTCAATAAAACGAAATCACCAGAAGGTCTGGTGTTGCCGTCCATGCGCCGGGGATGCTTGTCCGAATAATAAATATAGCCCCATAGAAACAGAGTCTTGCATGACCTGTGTTGATTCCACGCATTGACAGCAGTCGTAGTGACCTGTAGGGTGATATCATGACGTTGAGAACGACGTCGACTATCCTATTGCTCGCGCATTCCCGCTCCCTTCGGCGCGTCTGATTCTTCAGTCTCCAACAGCTTCTTCGAAGAACGAGTCTCATCGAATCAAGAGGTGCAATATGCGATTACCGAATTCCACGGACTGTGTGTCTTCCATGCCCATTCATCTATGTCGAGCCAGTCGGTATGCAATGTCACGGAT
>JAOUHJ010000053.1 GCA_029865225.1 Nitrospira sp. | reverse complement strand
ACTTTTTCGCGAGACTCAAGCAATTCCGTGCCATTGCCACTCGCTACGACAAACGTGCAGCCAACTTCCTTGGTGCGATCTATCTCGCTGCTTCAATGACATGGCTTAATTGATGACACGCCCTAGAGCCTTCCAAATGAGTTCCCGTTCAATTTGCTGATCTCACGATTCCGTTTCCCTCCACCTCAACAGGCGGCTTCGCGAGGCAATTTGGTGTTTCAATGTACGGCAGGGAACGTAACGAATAGAAGGAAGGGAGAAGCAGCGGGCGGTAATGTAAGAGTAGCTAAACTGATTCGACATCGGCGATGATCGTGTCAGCCCGCTCGCCTGTGCCGGCTGCGGCCGCACGAGAGACCGTTCAAAACCGGGGGCTAATTCCAAAGATTTGAGAAGGGCCCTTGGTAGAGTCATTTCAAAATTGAGGCAGAACCGTTACTACCTGTGTGGAAGTCGGACGAAGAGCTCTATGCTGGGGTGGTGCTGTTGGTGTTCATATTCCCAGCCCCCTCAGGGTTCGTTGAGCTAGTCCTGCTCAGGCACAGACGGATAAGAAGCTAAAGTTCACGAGTTTACTGCACCACATCACACCGGAACTCTTGCGAGCCAGCTTCTTGGAACTGAAGAAGCGAGCTGCGCCGGGAGTCGATGGTGAAACGTGGCGTGACTACGTGGTGGAGTTTGAATAGCGGATCGACGATCTGCATGAACGAATTCATCGCGGAGCAAACCAGGCCAAGCCTTCCAAGCGGATGTACATCCCAAAGCCTGATGGCCGGATACGACTGCTGGGAATCGCGGCTCTGGAGGATAAGATTGTCCAACAGGCGGCACGCACGGTGCTGGAATGTATCTACGAACAAGACTTTCTGGGGTTCAGTTACGGTTTTCGTCCCGCACGTGCGGATCTGTGCGGGGGGCGGTCAGCAATGACCGTCCCTACCGCAATAGGAGAATCAAAACGATCGGGAATCTTTCTTTGATCGTCGAGAAATAACCGTAGAGGTTGATAGGCGCGCAGGCAGACTGTCGACGTCACTTTCATCCTGCACGTCTTTGGCGTTGGAACGTACTGATTGGAGCTCCATGTCGAGTGCTAGACCACCATCGCTTAACAACCTGAAGCATGTAGGAGAGTGAGGGCGGCTCTCAAAGAGAGCAGGTACGGGGTGAGCTTACCAGAACTCGACGTGTCCTTCCATCTCGTCCGCATCGAGGACTTGGTGGAGTCACATCAAGCCATGAATGGTCTCTCCAATCGACGTGCCTTGCGGGGCATACACGATGCCACAATGAGGATGCCCAGCAGCATGGAGACGGAGGAAATCGCTATCTTGTGTAAAGATGGTTACGTGCATAGGGGTCGAGACTCTTTGTTGGATCGTCCAGAAGAAAACGAAGAGGTCATAGGGACGCTGTTCTCTTCTGGGGAAATTCGCGGTCAGGATGAATAACAGGCTACCTCCAGAACCAGGCAGCGCACCGAGTATCATAAGATTGGCCGTGCGTTTATATGGCTAGACGGCTATCTCAAATTGAATGCGTTGATAGGGGACTGACAGAATGATCGGATCTCGTAACCGAGGCCCCGCCTTTGCCTCAACAAGCCCAAGGTCACTGAGAACTTTGATATCGGCACGCACGTTCTTAAAATCCCTATGCACGAGTTTGGCAAGTTCTGCCAGCGACTGTGGCTGGCGCGTCCGAATCACATGGAGAAGGGCTAGTCGAGGTTCCGTGAGCACCTGCCGCATGGCCTCGACGCTGATGAAATAGACGCCGGTGTGTTTGGTGACTTTTCGTCCTGCCGTGAGAGCTTTGAGTGTGTTCTTGAATTCTGACAGCCCCTCCTCAAGAGATCGGACGCCGACTTTGAGCCTTTTGACCTTCATGTGTGAATCTCCCTTCTCGTTGCCATCATATCCTTGAGGAAATCTTCCACTAACCGGTCGAATGACATGAACTTGTACGGGAAGATCTCATCTCGGCAATGCCGGTGATCGCCTTGTTGTTCATGATTATCGTAGCCAACCAGTCGCTCGCCATTGAGAACATACACCAACGAATACTTATAGCCATGTGGCGTGCTTGCCGTTCTGGGGACCTGATACACCTTCATTTCGATAATGCCTCCGACCTCGTCGATGTACTTGGTATGGAGGACTAATCTGCCCTTTGGCATAGGGTATTGGACACCATAAGATGGTTGGGCGTCAAGCGAAGTCTCTCCAGAGGTTATCTCGAAGATAGTCGTGGGTGTTTCAAGCGAGTGCGCGTGCCGGACTCTGAGCGGTCGTACATAGGGGGCGGGAGTCTTTATAGGATCGTCAAGAAGAAGACAAAGAATTCATGGGAGAGTTGTTCTCTTCGGAGAACTAATCGATCAGGGCCTACAAACAGCTGCCTTCCGGCCAAGGGCGCTTATGGAATTTCACATGAGATGCCCGTTGTCTCAACGGTAGGCAGGTGTTTTCGTATCAACAGTAATGCGGGATGCTGTGAACCCTCAACGAGGGCGAAGAGAGCGTGGCACGGGCTTCTTGCAGAAACTCGACGTGTCCAACCATCTCGTCAGCATCGAGGACCCGGTGGAGTCACATCAAGCCATGAATGGTCTCTCTAATCGACGTGCCTTGTGAGGCATACACAATGCCACAATGAGGATGCCCAGCAGCATGGAGACGGAGGAAATCGCTATCTTGTGTAAAGATGACGCGCTGTTCAGCACGGGCTCGCGGCATCGGTGCGCTGAGGAGGCCCGCTTCAGTCACTGTTTTGATATCAACGCCTCGTTCGCGTAAACCTTGCACAACGGCTCTGCGAACGTGTTCGTCTACCGCTTCTTCACGCGTGGTGTAGTGCCGATGATAGACAAGCTCACGCTTGAGTGGCCCAAGGTGAATAAAAGGGGTCGGGAATATGTGTTTGATCGTCAAGAAGAAAAATGAGAGGTCGGTGGGAGCGCAAGGGCGCTTATCCCAGGTAAGAGAGCCTCTCAGAGAGTAAGAAATGGTGTGAGGCCATATTTCTGGAGTTCCGCAGGAGAAATAAGCGGTTTCGGGGCAAATAAATGGTGCGTTCAGACCGACGGAGTGTATGAAATATCACATGGGATGATTATTGCCTCAACAGCATGAAGATAAGTTTCCGTATCAGGAGTGATGGGGGATGCTGGGGAGCCAGATGACGCAGTTCGTGAGATCCGTCGTTGCGTAGTGGGTAATGAATCGGTGAAGCCGACGGATGAGTTCGGAAATGGTGAGTTCTTTGGATAGAATAATGCCGGCGTGGGAGCGTCCCGTTTCGTGCCATTGTCTGGCGAGCTGGAGGAAGTCTTTGTGATTGAACGTGAGGATCGCCCGCCCGTGGCTTGTGGCAAAGGCCAATTGTGCTTCATCAGAACACCCCAAGTTCCCAGCATCGCGTGTCGTTAGGCAGTCAATACCACGTGCGTGAAGCAACGAGGCCATGGTCAGCTGGATATGTTCATCCAGATAGACTTTCATGCCACAAGGCTCATGAGGAAAAACGGGGTGTGGGATTATGGTCGTGAATCAATTTCTGGGGCTGATAGATGCTCGGTAATGTCCTTATCCAGTACGTCACGATTGTCGTAGTAATAGGACAGTGCATCATAAATCGATGCGAGACTGAGGTGAGGATAGTGTGTGAGGAGCTCTTCCGGGGTTTGTCCGTGATGCAATGCGTAGATCGCAATGGTTCGTACGGTGATGCGCGTCCCTTCAATACACGGATTGCCACCACAGATGTTTGGATCGCTTGTGATATGCGGGTGGACCACTGTAGGCATGTGTACAGTGTACTCCATGCGAATTTACCTCCGCAAGCTTGAGCTGCAATTCGTACGAACATCACTGTGAGGTTGTGAGCTCGTGTCAAAAGAGCAGGTATGGGGTGGACTTACAGAAACTCGACGTGTCCTTCCATCTCGTCAGCATCGAGGACCTGGTGAAGTCACATCAAGCCATGAATGGTCTCACCAATCGACGTGCCTTGTGGGGTATACACGATGCCGCAATAGGATGTCGCGCGGCATTGAGACGGAGGAAATCGCTATCTTGTGAAAAACACGCGCTGTTCAGCACGGGCTCGCTGCATATGCGCGGCATCGGGTGCGCTGAGGATGTCCGCCTCACCCACTGTTTTGATATCGACGTCTTCTTCGCGCAAGCCTTCTACAACGGCTCTGCGAACGTGTTCGTCGAGATAGAATCTAATTTTTCCCGGCATTCAGCTTGTGCTTGAGCTTAGAGGGCGTGGCTTGGCGTAAGGACTCAGCAAAGGCCTGGCCGTCAGCCATGTCTTTGTCGATATCGGTGCGATGATCAAAATAGTACGCGAGGGCGGCATTGACATCGGCCAGCGTCAGGCCGTAGTCGCTGGAAATTTCATCGACACTCTTCCCCAACCGTTCATGCCACATGACAATATCGCGCACGGTAATACGATGGCCTGCAATACGGGGTTTCCCCCCTGCAATATCAAGGCTCGTTTCAATGTGCTGATCTAATGTTTTCGTGGTCATGAAGGACCCCCCCCCGTACTCGCACGAACGACAGCTTCTAATGTAGCAGAGTTGTTTCTGATACACCAGAACCGCCAGCGAAGCGTCGAATGGATTATGCTGCTCCCCTCTCAGGCAAAGGCCGGGTGAACTGAGTAGATGGTGGCTGATCTAGCAGGGAGGGATCAGCCATGGATGTGGAACCCTAAGACCGAGCGGCTTCATGGGGAAGCTCTTGGTCGCCTGAGGGCTTCCCTTCAAACTTTCGTGGTATTGAGGTGCGAATGTGCAGTCTCTAGATAATAACCCTACGTGTTCCCGGCGTGTTCTCTTGAGAGCAAAATTGGCCCCAATTCCCCTCAATTGGACTGAGCCAAACTCAACTCGAAAAACAGCCAAACTCCTCTCCTGGAGCGGTGTTTCACTGATCTGGCAAGGACTTGTGGGGGAGTCTCGGAGAGGATTAGGAAACCGCTGCTCTATCCAACTGAGCTACGGGGGCATAGCCAAATTTCAATGAGTTGCTGTTCTACAGGCTCCCGGTCCTGGGGTCAAGTGTTCCCGGTGTGCTCTTCAGGAAGTGTTTTTGAACGTTCAGCGTCGCCTCAACCAAGTCACGTTCCCTCCTTGCATCATGCCGTTACGGTCTCAGCGAAGTCGCCATGCCCTGCTCCCACTGCGCCAGCATGCGTTTGCCGACGTCTTCGAATTCTGGATGGTCGTTGATGTAGGCGCGCAGTTGCGTGGCGACAGCCTCCATCGCATCCGCCACGTTTATCAGGATTTCACGCACACGGGCGGGTGAGCCGCCCATGCGCGTCTCGCCCAGCCGTTGGAGCTCTTTCGCGGTCGGCCAGTTCGTGAAACCGTTGAGCGTCAACGCCATGCTGTCTTTGGGGAGATAGACCGAGGTGGTCACTAGGTCGTAGATGGGCGCCAGTCTCGCGTTGCCTTGAACGTCGTCATAGACGATGCCGAAATTCTTGAGATGCGCATCACCGTTGCGTATGGCACAGTTGATGGCGATGAGGGTGAAGAGCCGTTCCAGGTCTTCGCCGACAGACGATGTGCTCGCGAATTGGGTGAAGCGCTTCATGATCGAGGTCTCGTAACTGCCGCTATATTTCTGATCGGTACGCCGGGCATTCAGCACACAGAAATCCTCAAAGCCGCGATAGGTGCCGTCGGGCCGCAAATCGAAGCGGTCGATCACCAACGCGAGCCCATCCTCGGCAAGCCGGCAGGGCGGCACGTCGAGACCGCACTGTTCGGCGACTTTGAGGCAAAAAAACTCATTCGCCGCCAGCTGCGGATATTCGTGTTGTTCCCAGAACTTCACGATATGCGTTGCACCGCGATAGCTCTGCGAGAGCCTCCGGTCCGCCTTGCTGAGCGGCACGGAGGTGCCTTCGTCGCGCACGAGGATTTTGGGCTGCACACCACTGATACCGGAGAAGGCTGCGAATTTATCGAGGAGGTAGCGAAACAGCTCGCCGCCGCGGCGCTTCTCGAGGATTTCGTCGACTGACTGAAAGGGGACGTCCTCCTGGAGATCTTCTTGCGCGCCGGTGTAGCGGATGCGTCCAACCTGCGAGCGGCCGACGATGCCGAGCAGGTCGAAGTCATCGAACGTGCCGGTGGCCTTGGCGAATGCCAGTCGGAGGCGTTCGCGAAGCACACCCTCGGGCAGGTTCATCTCGAAAATGGGGAGCAGGCCGAATGACATGTTGTACGAGGGGACGCGCACGGGCATAGTCACGGACACCGCGCGGAGGGGCGGCGCGCTCGTCTGATAGACGAATGCACTTCCACGGGCGTCGAAGCGATCAAGCAGACCAGCTTCAGCGGCGTCGGTCCAGACCTTGATCATCCTGGTCCTCGTTCATGAGATCCTCAAACGTCGGGCGACGTGCGGTGGCTTCTTGAAGCTTAAGCTCCAGCCCTAATGCCGTGAGAATATTGGTGACCTTCGAATAGCCGAGCTCGCCCAGACGTGCGTTCTCTAGCGCTTCAAGGGTGGAGCGTGCGACTCCTGCCTTCTTCGCAAGGACGGTCTGACTCCAGCCCAGCGCTTTGCGCTTTTTCGCGATCGCTTCTCCTATGGAGAACAACGGGAGCATGTGCACAATATACAAGTCATTAATCGATTAATCAATTAATTATGCCTTATATGCTAGGCTTTTGTACGGCTTAGGGGAGGACTCGAACACTGCATGGTTAGATTCGGTCGAGATTCGAAAGCTGGGATCTTGGCCTGAGTCTGGCGTCTGGTCACTGGATAGTCGGCGCTCCAGTCCGTCGTCGTCCCCGCTTCTCAGCTCACCATAGTCGAGCTACCCACAACATCCTCCGGCGAAGACTTGCCGCTGCCGATAGGCATGCCAACAGGCGGGACAGAGATGGACTGTGGAATGAGTCAATCCGTCGATTGATTCCGTCCGCTGTTCGACGACCATTCCGCAATCGGAACAGGGGCCGGTTGTGACCGAGGATGGCTTATGTTCGTGAACTCTCATGAGTCACCCGTTTGGTATTGGAGCGTACCCGTTGATTGCAGACCGCTGACATAAACTCGGCGTTTGGGTTGGATCGCATGAAGCTCCACAAGCGCTTCCTCAATGAACCGCTATGAGTTCGTTGGAGCCCCCACTGGATCGTCCGCAGTCGGTTGTCCAGCGATGCTACGGTCCTTTCCAAATCCATCAGTCGCTCGTTCGTGACGACCGGCTGTTCTGGTGAGGTCATGTCTTCCTCCTTTCGAGAGCTTAGACAGCGCAATGTCGAATGACGCCGATGACGAGTCCCTCGATATGAAACTCGTCCGACGGGTGGACGATAATCGGCTGCATCGCCTCGTTGGCAGGCTGCAGTTCGATATGCGTCCCCTTCTTAAAATACCGCTTAATCGTGGCTTCACGATTGACTAACGCGACGACGGTCTGCCCGTTCTTGGCTGTCTCCTGTTTGCGCACTACGACCAGATCGCCTGGCAAGATCCCCTCGTCTTTCATGGATTCTCCCTTGACCTTGAGGGCGAAGGTTTCTCCCCCACGGAACATACTCGGTGGGACATCCACGAGTTCGGATTGCGGCACCGGATCGATGGGGAAGCCGGCTGCCACGAGACCGGCCATGGGAATCATCGACTGTTGTCGTAGTTGATCGAGCACTACCGATACGACGCCGGGAATCCTCCGCATGCCGGTTTCATAACGCGCCACGGATACGCGCGTGGTATGCAGAGCATCAGCGAGTTGCTGCTGCGTGAGGCCTAATGCTTCTCGGGAACGTCTAAGGTCCTGCGGTTTCATATTGTAACCATTGGTAACATATATAAGTGGTTCAGTCAATAGGGCTGATGGAATTGATATGTGTCTCGGTTAAACCGGGTGAATATATGAGAAACATTGATGAATGTATAGGACCCAAGATGTAGTGGCGGATGTTCGATCAGACGCAATGACTAAAAAGTAGGCAACAAGCTCTTGACCCACCGTGATTCACTGAATGCCACATTGTATGAGCGATTGTGCACAGTCTTATCCCCAGAAACTGGGGAGAGCACACTCGCCATCAAGCCAGTGCAAGGATGAGGGAATGGACTTAGTTCCGTGGAATGAGGTGCACCGCGCCGGCTTTGAAGGCGGCCCGTACATCGCTGCCGGCGACCAGGGTCATGTCTCGTAACGCCGACTGTGTAATAAGCGCGGTGAGAGGAAACCCGCAGTCGAGCGTCACCTGGACGAGGGCGCCTAGTGATGTGATGGTTCGTACGGTTCCCTTCAGATGATTTCTGGCACTTGTTTCCGCAGCACCGGCCAGTTCGAGTGTGACGTCTTCGGCTCGTAGACAGACGAACACGTCGGACTCAAGATTTGGTGACGCGATGGCGGTTAACGCCACGGTACCGACTTGCACCGTCGCCAGCTCGTCGCGCATCTCTGTGATGGTCCCTTTCACCACGGTTTCGATCCCGACAACTCGTGCAACGTCGGCATCAGTGGGCCGACTAAAGACATCTTGCGGTGTGCCGGTCTGCACGAAACGTCCCTCGACGATCACCGCCATCTGATCACCAAGGGTGAGCGCTTCGGTCCAGTCATGCGTCACCACGATTGAGGGGATGGCCAACTGTGTGAGGAGCCGACGCAAGTCTTTGCATAGCTGAGCCCTCGTCGGCGCATCGAGTGCCGACAATGGTTCGTCGAGTAGCAACAATCGAGGTCGTCTGGCGATCGCACGGGCCAGGGCAACCCGCTGCTGTTGTCCACCCGAGAGCTGGGTGGGTTTCTGTTGGGCTATGGATTCAATGTGCAACAGATGCAGGACTTCGTCTACCCGAATTTTCTTCTCCTGCGACGATAAGCCGGTCAGACCATAGGCGATGTTCCCTTCTACGCTGTGGTGTGGAAACAGGGCATAGTCCTGTGCCATATAGCCGAGCCGGCGGGCTTGTGGTGGGACCGTCACGCGAGCGGTGGCATCGAACCACAACTCGTCGCCGAAGGAGATGGTTCCTTCTTCGGGCTGCTCAAGCCCAGCCAAACAACGGAGGATGGTCGATTTTCCAGAGCCGGATGGACCGAACAGAATCGTGACGGAAGGCGGGTCGAGCGGACATCTAAAGTGAGCCGTAATGGAGGCCCGACCGAGAAAAGTTTTCTGGAAGTGTAAGGTTATTTCTGCGGCCATACCGACCAGACCCGCCGATTGACGGCATAGACCAGTAAGAGCACGGTGTAGGACATGACGAGGAGGAACGCGGAAGTTGTTGCTGCAGCGGCATAGTCGAGCGCCTGCACGTTATCGTAGATCTCGATCGACACGGTCCGGGTAACGCCTTCGATGTTGCCTCCCACCATCAAGACGACACCGAACTCCCCAAGTGTATGGGCGAAGCTCAGCACGACGCCGGTTATGAGTCCGGCTGTCGAGAGCGGGAGGATGAGTTTGAAGAAGGTTTGTAGCTTGGAAAGCCCCAGCGTCCAGGAGGCTTCGATGAGTTTCCGATCGACCTGTTCGAAGGCGGTCGCAAAGGGCTGAACGGCAAAGGGCAGACTATAGAGAATGGAGGCTATGAGCAGTCCTTGAAAACTGAACGGCAATGTATAGCCGGTGAGGTTGGTATAGAATTGTCCGATCGGGCTCTGCGGTCCGATCGCAACCAATAGATAGAACCCCAAGACCGTGGGCGGCAGTACTAACGGCAAGGCCACGATCGATTCGACCAGGAACTTCCAACGCCACTTGGAATAGGCCAGCCAATAGGCGATGGGCAGGCCAATGAGCAGTAAGGCGATGGATGTCAGGCTTGCCAGCTTACAGGTCACCCAAATGGCTGTCCAATTCATCGGGACTCCGGAATAACAAACCCATACCGCGTCATAATGGCGTGCCCTTGTGGACTCTGCATGAATTCGAGGAACCGCTTCGCATATTCTTGATGGGTCGATGACCTGAGGATCACGGCGCCTTGTTCCAGCGGTGGATAGGCTTCAGCTGGTATCTCCCAATACGTCCCTTTGTCCTTGAGGGCAGGCGCACGTGCTAACGAGAGCGCGATGATGCCGAGATCGGCGGCCCCAGATTCAACGAACTGTGCAGCCTGGGAGACGTTTTCCCCTAAGACGAGCCGGTCGTTGACACCGTCATAGATGTTGAAATGTTTCATCGCCGCCACTGCCGCGCGACCGTATGGCGCATGTTTAGGGTTTGCGATGGCGATTTTCTTAGCAGCTGGCTGACGGAGCACCGCAATGCCTTGCGTTACATCAAGGCGAGCGTCATTCCGAGCCCACAAGACAATCCGGCCCACGGCATAGCGATACTGTGATCCGGCAACAGTCAGGCCGGCTTCTTCTAGCTTCCTTGTATAGGTGATATCGGCTGAAAAATAGAGGTCGAAAGGCGCACCATTTTGAATCTGGGCATAAAAGTTCCCGGACGACCCGAACGACACCTTCACATGGTTACCGCTGACCTTCTCGTATTCTGAAGCAAGTTCTTTGAAGGCAAAATTCAGATCAGATGCCGCTGCAATCGTGAGCTCGCCGGCGAAGGCCTGGTGTGGGCCAATCATGGCGAGCCAACCTATAAAGAGTATGAATCGCTTCATCGAACGCCCTCAAACTCTGACGCGCATCTGAAAATAAAAATAATCCGTGTCTTTGTTCCCTCCGGCCGGTAAGCCGGCGGAGGGGGGGAGCCGGTCAAAGTAGGATCCTTTGAACCAATGGACGTACCCGACATCAAAATCCATGTTGGCGTTGAGCGCCCATTGCGCGCGAAGCTCAAGATCATGGCCTAAGTAGTTGCCTGCTCCTCCTGTGGAATCCTGTAACAAGCCGCCCACATACAACGCGCCCGCTTGTGCTAAATACCAGAACCGGTGCTTTACTTGTACTGTCCAACCTCGGGCAGGCTGGATGATCAGCCTCCACCCGGGTGAACTGATATTGGATCTGGCAAATGCTCCGAAAGTTCCCGTGGGTGCCAAGTCAAATCGACGGGTGCCAAACAGGGGATCAAAGTTTCCGTGTTGGCTTCCCCCCGGTGTTCTCGTGCCACTTGCGTATGTGTACTGGACCAACACACGAGGAGTCCAAGGTAAGTTGAACGTATACCCAACTTCAGCGTTTGGGTTATAGGCAAAATGATCGATGTTGCCCAAGTGTCCCGCTTGAACGGCCCCCTCGAAGTCATAATCGAATTCGTTGATCGCGGGAGACTTGAATAGGCGAAGACCGAACGTACTGTACTTTCTGTGGAGAGCAGGATTTTGGAGTTGTTGGTCGTTCAACCCGAAATAGAAAGCATTCACCTGAAACCAGGGGATGTGCTGGCTCTCCAAGTAGGCTCCCCAAAAGAGCGATGTGTCATAGGACTTATCGAGCCTCACATCGTCCCGAACGACGGGCTCCACGAAAAATGCCCTGAACCGCCAGCTGTTGTCTTGGCCGATTTGCCAATGGATCCCATCGAAAGCGTTGGTGGTATTTCGGAAATCATTTCTGGCGATGTACCGACGCCTTCCGAAATCCAACGTCATCCGTCCGAAATGGAAATCGGTTCGTAAGCCGGTTCCCAATACATTGTTCAGCGTCAAGGCTCCGAGTAACTGCAAGACATCGAATTTGTTCACCGTGGTGGTATTCCGGAAATCTCCGCGGTCCGTGTCTAAGAAGGAGCGCGCATCCTGGCCCTCGAAAAGGAATCGTACAGGACCGTTCCCGCCCAATCCAAAACGAACTCGTGAGCGGAGAGCAACCTGCGTGTCTGTGTTTCCGTTTCCGCTCTGCTGACTTGATCGCCAAGGGTGGTCATAGGATTCGAACCGAGTCCGATGTTCGAGACCGAGGTCGAGCCAGTCGGGCAGATGCGCGGCGCTTCGCAGGTATCTGCTCCAGGCAAGCTCGCGCTGTTGGATGAGCACGGCATCAGCCGGTTCAATCCAGTTTTTCCCTGTCTGGGCATCCACCTGCTGCTTGATGCCGGAGGCCAACTCGAGTGGGTAGGAAGTCAGTCTGGTCATTGGTCCCGAGGGCCATCGAGATGGTTCCTCAGCCAGAGCCACGCCGCTGAGGAGCCCGATCACGATCGGCACGGCAACGGTCCTCACGATTCGGACCTTCTTGTTCTCCTCGGTTTCGTTCATGACATCGCAACATGGGTTGTGAGAGCCCCTCTTAGGCAGGGCGGAGCGGATGGACTTTTCCGGTTTCGCTGGTGTCGTACCCGCCTAATGCGTCGATCTCGCTTCGAAACGGACGGCTGACAAGCGTTTCAAACAAGTGTGTCAGGGTGGGATGGGACTTCAGATAGGTCTTGGGCACGACCAGATCGTACCGGGCCGTTTGCAATGGAATGAAGTCGAGGGCGAAGAGTTGCGCTGCAGACCGGATTCCGATTCCGACGTCCGCCTGTTCCTTTGCAATCGCCCTCGCGACTTCGAAATGTGTCGAGGCAAAGATGTCGTACCCCCGGATCTGCTTGGGCCTGATACCGGAGGTTCGGAGTCGTTGATCCAAGAGAAGGCGCGCTCCAGACCCCTCTTCGCGATTGACCAGTCTCACGGCGGGTTGAGCCAGATCGTCGGCGGTGCGAATCGATAATGGATTACCAGGACGAACAAGGAATCCTTCCTCCCACGTTGCGAAGGTCACGACTTCATAACCGGAGCCCTTCAAGGTTCGCCTCAGGAACGGCATGTTGGATTCCCCGCTCCCCTGATCAAACAGATGCATGCCTGCTACGTGTACTTCACCATGCTGCAAGGCTCGGAGCGCAGCCATGCTTCCCATCGTCCAGCCGACCACGGAGGTCTTCTCCTTCTGTCGCCGCAAGTGTTCGCCGAGCAGAAAAATGGCTGGATCGCACCCAGCCACGGAAATTTCCTGACGGATCGCCTCACGATCACGGGAAAGCTTCACACGGACAGTGGTGCCAGACGAGTTGCCGTCTGTCTCAGTGAGGAACCCGTCGGCAGGAACAGCGAAGGACAGTTGGTCGCCCAGTTCGCTGAGGGGTCGCACAAAGGTGTGTTTCCCGACCGTTGAGACCTTCACGCGGGCGGAACGAGAGGGTGTCCTGCCTTGAGGAGGAAGATGGCCGATGAACGTACCTTCCATGAATTCTTCTGACGGGGTAAGGCTGAACAGATCCTCCACGCGGCAAGCCAAGACAAAGGCCAACTGAAGGGCAACGGTGGTCGCCGGTAAGTAGAGATTGGATTCGATGGAAGAGACAGCCTGTCGGGTGATGCCGGCTCGCTTGGCGAGTTCTCCCTGCGAGAGGCCTCTTTCGGTACGAAGAACCTTGAGGCGATTCACAAATTTTGGTGGAGAGACGGGTCGCGAGTTCATAAAGGTTGATAGCAAGTATAGATGTCATGTGTCAAGTATTATGGCTCCATGGGTAGGATCTGTCTTGGCCAACCAAACGCCGGAAATCGTCGTGCCTGTTTTTCATACGTATCCATCCAGCTTGGGTTGCTTTAGCCTGAATGATGGATCAGAGTGGCCTCTCATGGGTGCGTGCACGTGACGACCATTCTAAGACTAGGGCTTTGCCTGGGGCTGTCGTTGGTTGTGCTCATGAGGACGGCTCACAGCGATTCTCCGACCGTTCACTCGCTGGATGAATTCCCCGGTTCGAAGCTCGTGTACGTCTCCGATTATTTTTCATTCATCGGGCACGATCACGAAGGACAAGTAGCCTTTGCGCTCGACAACAGTCGCGGACGAGATGGGGATGCCTATCAAGCCGAGCACCTTGTTTTGCTCCATGATGAACAACGGGGTTGGGTCGATCTCGAGGGGAATGGGAGATACGACAATTCCGGCAAGGAACTCAAGACCATTCCTCAGTCGCCGTCTTTCAGATTTGCCGGTATGCCATATACCGGGATGACGATTGTGAGCGAGAGGAACCGGCTGTCGTTGAAGATCAACCCAATCGTACGACAAACTCGCAAACGGCATGACGGCGCCGTGGTCTCAATGGGCACAGTACAGGCGGTCTTGACCTGGCAAGGCCGAACGATTTCGGGGCGGGTGATCTATGAATCCTTCATGATGCCGAACTTCAATCGGCTGACCCATACCTACTGGGACATGTGGAATGAATATCAAGGCTTTTATCTGAGGATGGATACAGATGGCGATGTGTATCTCCATAGCCAGAAAAGCGAACGTCTCGCGCCGCTGATGGGATTTCTCGATGGATTCATGGGGTTGAATAATGCGACGGACTCGATGAAAGACCTGAAAGTGGAGGTGCTTGATCGTGAACTGGCCTGGGGGTTTTATCGATGGCCGACTGCCTGGCGTGTGACCTGGGAGGGATCACAGGGGTCGGCAGTGTTAACCCTGACGCAAGTATCCAGGACCAGCATCAGCAATTGGGCGGTCGGCGGTTTTGCCATGGCCATCGTACGAGGCGAGATGAGCTACGCGGGTAAGAAGCACCCGGTCTATGGGCTTGCAGAATTGATAATGTAGCCGCGACACATGAGTTGTGTCGGTACCGAAGTTGAACGAATGTACTGTGCCGCTGGCAAAGATCAATCTGCCGGTGATCGTTCCACCGCAGGCTGACCCTGCCAGATACGCTGCAGGGAGCGGACTAGAACCCATGCTCCAATGGTTGGGAGCCAGATCCATATGATCTCACTGGCAAGCACCCGGAACGCATGGGAGGTGAAGAACTCACCGATTCCGATCGGGGACACGGCCACCGGCCGAACGGGGAAGAAATATCGACTGGTATCAAACGGTGAGAAGAATGCCACGCCCAAGCCTCCGTCGGTCATCGCGTCCAGCACACCATGCGAGGCGGTGCAGAGAAAGAAATAAACAAAGAGTCTGGCCTTCGCCGAAGTCGAGTGTTGCCGGTGCCACAGCATCACAAGCACGGCGCTCAACACACCAGCGAAGAAAAGTGAATGGGTCATGCCGCGATGGCCCCACAGATCGCCGTATCGAATGCCGAAAGAAAAGCCAATGACATCCAGGTCCGGGATAATCGAACAGGCCATGCCAAGAAGCAGGACCCGCCAGGTCATGACCAGATGGTGGGTCGCTTGCCCTAATGCCAGGGCAACAAACGCGTGAGAAAAAGCCGACGCCATCAAGAAGCCTATCGCATGATGAATAGCTGTTAACGGCCCTTCGTAAATCCGACCTGTCTCCACGCCTCGTAGACAACTACCGCGACCGCATTCGAGAGATTCAGACTCCGGCTTTCAGGGACCATCGGCAAACGGATACGCCGGCTCTCGGCAAACGATTCGAGCAGGGCAGTCGGGAGTCCTCGTGTTTCTGGACCGAATAGAAACGCATCACCTTCCGTATAAGCGACGCGGTCATAGCGTTGGGTGTTACGCGTCGAGACGGCAAAGAGGCGTTGCGCCTTGAAGCGTTCCGCGCATTCGGTCCAATTCTCGTAGACGTTGAGAGTGGCAAACTCGTGATAGTCCAAGCCGGCGCGTACCAGTTGCTTATCGTCCAGAGAAAAGCCCAGCGGTTTCACGAGATGAAGGCGCGCGCCGGTGTTGGCGCAAAGACGGATAATGTTGCCAGTGTTGGGTGGAATCTCCGGTTGATAGAGGATGATGTCGAACATGCCAGGGCAGTGTATCATGGTCCACTCGCTTCCCACGACAGGGCCGTGTCGACGAGGGGCGCGTGCCTCTTGCAACTGCTACGTGTCTCGCTTCATACTTCCGCCCAATGGCGCTTTCTTCAGCTGATTTCTCCAAGCCGCTCCAGGATCTTGAAACCGATGTCGCTTTGCGTGCGATCCTCGAAGGTACTGCGACGGAAACGGGCCGGCAATTTTTTGCCGCGTTGGTTCAGAACTTGGCGAAGGCGCTCGCCACACACGGAGCCTGGGTCACGGAATATTTTCCTGAACAACGCCGTCTCCGCGCCCTCGCGTTTTGGATGGATGGTCAATGGGTGCCGGACTATGAGGTCGATATCGCCGGCTCGCCCTGCGAACAGGTCATCGATAAGCGGCAACTCGTCCATTTCCCGGACCGGTTGGTCGAACTCTTTCCTGACGATCCGGAAGTGGCTGACAACGGCGCCGTGAGCTACTTGGGCGTACCGTTGTTGGACACGGACGGGAGCATTCTCGGTCATCTCGCCGTCATCGACCGACGACCGATCCCAGAAGACCCACGCGTCCAGGCCATTTTCAAGATATTTGCCGCACGGGCAGCCGCCGAACTGCAGCGGCTGCGCGCGGAAACCGAAGTCCGAGAACGGGAGGAAAAAGTCGGACGGCTCTTGGGCAGCGCGATGGATGCGATCATCGAATTAGACGAGGGGCTCCGCATTTTGCGCGTCAACCCCGCCGCCGAGAAAGTCTTTCGCTGTCGTGATACGACCATGGTCGGGCAGGATTTCCGCCGGTTCGTCGAAGAGAAGGACGGTGATCGTCTGGCCACGCTGATTGATGCACTGGACGCTCGCCCGGAAGGTGCGCGCTCAAGCTGGATTGCCGGCGGGCTTACCGCTCGTTGTCCTGAGGGCGGCTCTTTTCCCGCCGAAGCGACCATCAGCCGGTTTGAGTTGCATCACCGGAAGTACACAACGCTGATCCTCAGAAATATCCACGATCGGATGGAGGCGGAGCAGAAGATTCAGTCGCTCACCGCCGAAACCGAACTCCTGCGGGAAGAACTCCGGGCGCTGCATCAAGACGGCGCGCTGATCGGAGAGAGCCAGGCCCTCAAACAGGTGCTCGGCGATATCACCCAAGTCGCCGGAACTGACACCACCGTTCTGATCATGGGCGAGACCGGCACCGGGAAGGAACTGGCCGCGCGCGCGATCCATGCTGCTAGCCATCGGCACGAACGGCCTCTGGTGATCGTCAATTGCGCCGCCATTCCATCCACGTTGATCGAGAGTGAATTCTTCGGCCACGAACCCGGCGCCTTTACCGGGGCAACCAAGAAACGCGAAGGCCGGTTTTCTCTGGCCCACAAAGGCACCATCTTTCTTGATGAAATCGGCGAATTGCCGCTCGACCTGCAGGCGAAATTGCTCCGCGTGCTGCAAGAGGGCGAGTTTGACCCAGTGGGCAGTTCGACGACCAGGAAGGTCGATGTGCGAGTAGTTGCTGCCACCAACCGCGATCTCGCCGCGGCGGTAAAGCAGGGAACGTTCCGCGAAGACCTTTACTATCGGCTCAATGTGTTTCCGGTCAGGTTGCCCCCCTTACGCGATCGCGGCGACGATGTGGTCCGTCTCGCTTCCGCCTTTGCCCAACAGTTTGCCGCAAAGATGGGACGGACGCTTGGGCCACTGGCGACCGACGACGCACGCCGGCTTCAGGCCTACAGCTGGCCTGGGAACGTGCGAGAGCTGCAGAACGTGATCGAACGTGCCGTGATCACCTCGACCGATGGCCGGTTGAACGTGGAGCGTGCGTTACCTGAACCGACCGTGCCGGCCTCCTTGGCGAGTGGAACCAGCGAGCCACCGACGGGGACCATCCGTACTGCAAAGGAACTGGAAGAATTGGAGCGTACCAATATCCTCCGTGCACTCGAAGCCACGAAGTGGAAAGTTTCGGGTGAACTTGGTGCGGCGAAACTGCTGGGCCTCAATGCCTCGACCCTGTCCTCCCGTATGAAAGCGCTCAAGATTCACAAGCCTGCCACAGGTTGATCTCGTTCTCTGATTTCACCAACCGACCTCCTCCCTACTATCCTTCTTCTTTGTGAAATCTCGCAAATACGTTCGTGAGATCTCATGAGTCATGAAAGCTCATGAGGCACCTTCTTACCCTGCTCGGCATCTAACCCCTTGAAAATTAGTCACACAGTCTGATTTTGGAATCGTGGCATCAATGCTGCTGTAGCGGTACTCCATCAGCGCAGTGATGAGCATGATGAGGTGGATGATGACAGCGAGTCGAGATCTTGGCTGGTGGTACTGGTTCCTGACGGTGGGAGTACTCGGCGCCGGTCTGCTGGGATGGATAGTGGGACCGTACCTTGCGATGCAGCCCTGTGGGGAGGTGTTTCAGCAATCGTGGCTTGAGCGGGTGCATGGATGAACTGGGAATCCATATGCCGGAGTGCCGACCGGCTTTTCTTTCGGCAGTATCTCATTAACCGGTGCAATCAAGAAGGAGGAGCACACATGTCACAGGCAACAATGAGCGGAGTCATCAATGGCGTCGATGTGGACCGGTTGGGTCAGACGATCCAGGCCGTGCAGAAGGATCCAGGGGTGGCCACGTCACAGTTCCGAGCCATCAATCGGTGGGTGAGCGGCGGCCATAATCGGTCCACGATCCAAGGATTCTATGCAGCTGGACAGGAGGATACGTCGCGTACGAACCCTTTTGTACTTGATGCAGACGAGCCACCTGTGTTGCTTGGGCAGGACAAGGGCGCCAACCCGGTTGAGTTTGTGTTGCACGCATTGGCGGCCTGCCTCACCACCTCACTGGTGTACCACGCGGCGGCGCGGGGGATTACGCTTGAGTCGGTGGAGTCGCAGTTGGAGGGGGACCTCGATCTGCAGGGCTTTCTGGGTCTCTCTGATCAGGTCCGTCGAGGGTATAAGGAGATCCGCGTCAAGTTCAATGTGAAGTCCGATGCGTCACCTGAGCAATTGGAAGAGCTGGCGACATTCTCGCCGGTCTTCGACATTGTATCGAATCCTGTGCCGGTTTCCATTTCAATCGTCAACCACCCGGCTGTGTAACCATTTTCCCGCCTCCGGGCCGTCCCGGAGGCGGAATTCCAAGCAAGAAGGAGGACATCGCCATGAATCGGATTGCCGCATTTCTCTATGGAACACTGTGCTATCTCCTGTTTCTTGCCACCTTTCTCTACGGGGTGGCCTTTCTCGGCAATTTCGGTCCGATCAAAACTATCGACGGAACAGCAGTGATGCCGTTCGGACAGGCCGGCCTGATCAATGCGCTTCTCCTGGGCCTCTTCGCCGTGCAGCACAGCGTGATGGCCAGACCGGCATTCAAGCGGTGGTGGACACGCCTGGTTCCAAAGCCAGTGGAACGGAGCACGTACGTGCTCTTTTCAAGCCTGGCGCTCCTGGTGCTGTTTCATTTCTGGCAACCGATGGGAGGGACAGTCTGGGAGATGCAAGACCCCCTTGGTCGAGGAGCGATCTACAGCCTCTACGCCGGCGGTTGGCTCCTGATCCTCGTGACGACGTTCCTGATCAATCACTTCGATCTCTTCGGGATGCGGCAGGTCTGGCTGTATCTCACGGGCCAGCCCTATACTCCATTAACGTTCACGACGCCTGGTCTGTATCGATATGTGCGTCATCCGCTCTATGTCGGCTGGTTGCTCACTTTTTGGGCCACTCCGACGATGACCGCGGCTCATTTAGTTTTTGCGATCGCGACAACCGCCTACATCCTCATCGCCATCCGGTGGGAGGAACGGGATTTGATCGACGCACACGGTCCTGCCTATGAGACCTATCGGGCCAAGGTGCCGATGCTCGTCCCGAATTGCCAACCGTATGTAGCCGGCGATCCCAGCGCCCGCCAGCTGGAAATGGCTTGAGGACCGGTAGGGGCGTCCCGGTGTATTGGGACGCCCACTCATTCTCATTCTGAATCTGAAGGAGGGAGGACTATGAAACTGTTAGGAGGCTCCGTTCAATCCAAGACGGATCACCTATCGCACAGCTGGTCTCGTGTGGGGATGGCCGGCTTCACGTTTTTTATGCTGAAGGGTCTGCTGTGGTTGCTGGCGCCGGTATTGTTCGCGGTCATGCGGTAGCCGGAACGGCTCGGACCGCTCCGGCCGCATCCGGGATACTCGGCTGGGATTCCTCCCGCTCTATCTCCATCGTCAACCGCGCGTCGCACTTGTGGCCGCACGCCATGCAGCGTATGCAGGTTCTAACTGTTGTCTTCTTTGGATCGACTCCGTTGGCGACCATCTCCCAGATCGAAAATTGCTGAGAGCACGGGCCTGAGTGGAGTGGCCCACCCAGGGCCGTCGCTCGGTTGCTGGTCAGGGGCTGAACGGCTTGCGGGCGATGAAAACTCTGCCACCAGGAGACAGTTGAGTCTTGCCATATCTTCGCCACATCTGGACACGAAACCCTTCTGATCGTAACCAGCCGTGAATCTCGACAGGACGATACAACCATACTTAACGGCGAGATCTGTACCCTTGCGGATTGAGACTTTGCCAGCGCCAAGCGTCGGCGCACATATCGGCGAGAGTACGCTCAGCTCGCCACCCGAGGACGGTAGTGGCTTTGCCGGGATCGGCGTAACAGGCTGCGACATCGCCGGGCCGACGAGGCGCCACCTTGTACGCCACGCGCTTACCGCTGGTCTGCTCGAAAGCCCGCACGATTTCTAGCACGCTGTAGCCGGTCCCGGTCCCGAGATTGACTGTCAGGCATTCGCCTGGGTGGGTCCATCGTCCAAGCGCTTCCAACGCCTTGAGATGTCCGATAGCCAAGTCCATGATGTGAATGTAGTCGCGTACCCCGGTACTGTCAGAGGTGGGGTAATCATCGCCGAAAATGTTCAGATGAGGACGAAGGCCAACCGCCACCTGCGCGACGAAGGGCATCAAGTTATTCGGTGTGCCCTGCGGATCTTCGCCGATCAGCCCGCTCTTGTGGGCCCCCACCGGATTGAAATAGCGGAGTATCGCAATGCGCCACGAGGAGTCGCTGCGTTGCAGATCCCGCAGCATGTGTTCCACCGTGAGCTTCGTCTGCCCATAGGGATTGGTAGCCGACAGCGGGTGATCTTCCGTCAGCGGCAGCCGTTGGGGATCCCCGTACACCGTGGCGGAGGAGCTGAAGACCAGCGTCTTGACCCCGCAAATGCCCATGGCCTCTAACAGCCGTAACGAGCCGATGACATTATTGTCGTAGTAGGACAGCGGCTGCAGCACTGACTCACCGACTGCCTTGAGACCGGCAAAATGGATCACTGCCTGTGTGCCACTTTCACGTAGCGCCGTCACCAGCGCAGCCCTGTCGCGGATGTCACCGTGGATCAAGCGGAGCTGTTTCCCTGTGATCCGCTGCACTCGCTCAAGCGACTCCGGATGGCTGTTGCTGAAATTGTCAAAGACGGTAATGTCGTATCCTGCCTCGAGTAACTCGACACAGGTGTGGGAACCGATATATCCAGCACCGCCTGTGACGAGAATCATGTTTCACCTCTGCCAGCATGCTCGTTCGAGGGATCGTGTGTTGTCAAGGTAGCAGATTCCGATGGGTCGTCAAGGGAGGATCTGAAACAGGTAAGACGCTTTGTCCCGAGCGGTATCGCTGAAGCTCTGCCTGATACATTCCTCCGGTTCTTGGTATAGTGAGTTCCAGCAATGTCGAATCCAAAACGGAAACATGATGGCGTCATTTAGAAGGCAAGACCCTGTCGATCGACCGGGATCCCGTAGCGGCGTTGTGTTGGTATCCCTGGCATTGCTCATGCTGGTTCTGATAACCGGTGCCGTGGCCGAAGATGGGCCAAAGCTATCGGTTGAACGCCTTTCTGAAGAGGCCAGCGTTGCCTGGGAGAGTGGAGCTGTAACCGTTGGGCTCGAGCTGCTCGATCAAGGTATTCAGGATAATCCCGATGCATCAGTGTTGCACAAATTGCGCGGGGATATCCTGTCCACGGTTCGAGATCCCAAGGAGGCAGTTCAGGCCTATGATCGGGCTCTTGCGGCTGAACCCACGGCGGTCGATGTCCACTGGGCGAAATGGGGGCTGCTGGTACGTTGGGGAAGAGCGCATGAAGCAATTGCTGAGTTGCAAAGCATCGCACGAATCGAGGTCACGAATCCACTCATCCACTGGCGATTGGCACTTGAACTGCGGAAGGTGGATCGCTTGGAGGAGTCACTGGAGTCCTATAAGCGGGCCGTTGAGCTGATGCCGGATTTGTTGGGATGGCGGTTGGCCCTTGCTCGTTCCAAGTTTGACGTGTTGGATTATGTCGGCGCGGATGCCGATTTACAGTATGTACTACAGCATGTGACGCCAGGCTCCCCGCTAGAACTTCCGGCCAAGAACCAACTCGCCCAACTCTATGAATCGATGGACCGGGGGAGACGATTCAAACGGGTGCTCACGCCTGATGCCACGGCAGATCAGTTGAAGGAATGGGCTTCGCTTCGGTCGGATGCGTGGAAGCTGTTTGAGGCCGGTCAGTATAAAGAGGTCGAACCGGTGTACCGCAAGTTGTTGGACCTCAATCCCAGCGATCCTATTGCGACCTATCAGCTGGGACTGACCTTGATGCAATTGGATCGGTGTGAAGAGGCCGTTGATGTCTTTGGGAACATGTCGAATCTCAATCCGAAAGAGGATGACTACGCAGATACGCTTTATCGGATGGGGCAGTGCTACGTCGAGCTGGAGCGGTGGGAAGAAGCCTTTATGCATTTTCAGATCCTGTATGACGCGGCCGTCGAATTTGAAGAAGCCAACAAGGGGATTGCGCTCCCAGCCGGGACCCGCGTGCTGGCGAAGGACAAGATTGCGCGGTGGTTGGAGAAAGTAAGGCCACACGTGCCTGAACTGGTGCAACAAAAGGCAGAGGAGGCGAAGAGGGAGAAGGAATTGCGCGCGCGTGCTCCCGTTCTCACGGAAGAAGCCTTCTTTGCGAAGGCGATTGAAAAGGTGAAGCCGCAGAAGACCCTGGAGACCGGAGTGGCGATCGCTGGGCGCGATGCCGACTTCAGCTGGTTTCGATATGTGATTCCAGCGGGCAAAGTGGTGCGTGACGACTTTCCCACTGGGGCTCACGAGTTCATGCCGTTGAATCCGGGAGATACGTTTCCGATCACACAATCCGAAATCTATCTGGTGTTCAGACTTCTGTCTGATTCATTGGAGACTGTTCCGCTCGCCGCGCGCTGCTCTCCGGAAACGCGCGAGATGACGGAAGATCCGCAGGCAACCGTTCAAGATCGAGTTATGACCACTCTGAACGATCGCTCAGGCTATTTTCTCCTCACCGCTCCGGAATCAGGATGGACGCCTGGCCATTATCGTTGCGGCTTGTTTGCGGGAGAACAGGCTTCGGCTTATTCGTATGTAGATGAGGTGAGGTTCAGGATCGCCCAATCCAGATAGCCCATGTGAAGCAGGATCCTTGAGTCATCAAGGAGTAAAATTCACGAAATTCGACTTTCTGCCAGCCAGGTGATCTAATTCCTCACACACTTCTAGAATATGTCTTTCCTATGGAGCTTTCCATGGCCTTGCCAGCCGGTCCATACCGCTGACCTTGCTGCCTATCTTGAGGTGACAGACCAACTCTTGTCAGGCACAATACAGTCAGTCCACCGAGGCGCCGATAGATCAGTGAACGATTCCAGAGGTAAGTATGAATAGCAATAACCGTGTCTTGATTCTAAGAATTCTATAGCTAAGCCCACAATTAGTGATAGCCTCTCACGATGTCGTCGAGGGTGGCTTGTTCCTGATACTCCCGGCGCTTCTTGAGGGCGGCGAAGTCATGCTCGATGGGATTGAGGTCTGGAGAATA
>JAOUHJ010000051.1 GCA_029865225.1 Nitrospira sp. | reverse complement strand
AGGGCCACGGCCGATCTGGCCGGCATCATGCTCGAAGATTCCGCGCGTGTCCAAGAGAACGATTGCCGATATGTGAACAAAAAGGAGAAACGGCGGGGAAGGATCTGTATTCGCCCGTTTTACGACAGCGACGATGTGAGAAAGGTCGTCAAACGATTCCAGGGCGAACGCTACGGCGATCAGATCAAGATCGCGCCCAGGCTCACCGCGTCGTTTCATGACGCGGGGCACATTTTAGGATCCGGTGCGGTCCGAGTGAAATACACGGCGCGCGGCAACAGCACGACGGTCTTGTTCAGCGGGGATCTGGGACGCTCGCATATGCCGATCCTGCGCGATCCGGAACCTCCACCCCCCTGCGACGTGTTGATTTTGGAGTCCACTTATGGCGATCGGCTGCACGAGCAACTCGGCGAGGAGATGAAGAAGAAGGCGCAAGACCTCATCGAACACGCTCGCACACACAAGAGCAAGATCATCGTCCCGGCGTTTGCGGTGGGTCGCACGCAGGAACTGGTCATGCGCATCAAGGAATTGGTGGGAGAAGGCCGGGTGGATCCCATTCCCATTTACATTGATTCACCCCTGGCCAACAAGGCGACCGGCATATTTAAACGCCATCCGGAATGTTACGACGAAGAGACTTCCAAGACCTTCTCCGACGCAGGCGATGTCTTCGCCTCACGGTACATCAGGTTTGTCTCGAGTCCCGAAGAGAGCAAGCGGCTGAACGCCATGCGCGGCCCCTGTGTCATCATCTCGTCATCGGGGATGTGCGAGGGAGGCCGGATTGTGCACCATCTCAAGCATGCCATTCAGGACGAGGCCAACGTCATCGTCATCGTCGGGTTCCAAGCGGAACATACGCTGGGCCGCAAGTTGATCGAGGGGTGGGACGTGGTGCCCATCTTCGGCGTACCCACGCCGAGGCGGGCTCAGATCGTCAGGTTTAATGGCCTATCCGCCCATGCCGACCGCAACGATCTGCTTGCCTATGTGCGAGCCATCGACCCACTGCCAGGCACCATCTTCATCGTCCATGGGGAGGAGAAGCAGGCCATTTCCTTAGGAGCGGCCATCCAGACGGAACATCCCAAGATCGATGTGCACATCCCACACCAAGGCAGCACGCATGAGGTTTAGGGCGCACGACCTCGGCCGCGTCAGGCTACACCGCCCGGCGCCGCTTGTGTTGGCGGCACTTGGTGCAGCGCTGATTGCTGGGTGTCTCTCCACCGCATCAGCGGAACCGGAACAGGGTCGGAAACGGGTCAGGGATTTGGGCGTGGTGATCGGGCAGTATCAGCCAGGCCCGCTCAACGCCATCACCGATGTGGGCGGTGTCAAAGTCGGCCACCGGACGCTCACCTTGGGAGAGGGTAAGCTCAAGCCAGGAGAAGGACCGGTACGTACCGGCGTCACCGTCATTGTGCCACGGGACGACGTGTGGCACCAGAAGGTGCCGGCCGGAGCCTTCGTCCTGAACGGCACGGGCGAAATGACCGGCCTCGCCTGGGTGGCGGAATCCGGGTTTCTTGAATATCCCATCGCGCTGACGAATACGCTGAACGTCCCTCGCGTGGCCAACGGCGTCATGAGCTGGATGATCCGGCAGTATCCGGAGATCGGCATCACGGACGACACTCTCACCCCCGTCGTGGCCGAGTGCGACGACAGCCGATTGAACGACAGCCAGGGGCGGCACGTGTCGGAGCAGGATGTGATGGCTGCATTAGATGGGGCGAGCAGCGGCCCCGTGCAAGAAGGCACCGTAGGAGCGGGCACCGGCATGGTGTCCTACGGCTTCAAGGGCGGTATCGGCACGTCGTCGAGGAAGTTGTCGGAGAAAGAAGGAGGCTATACGGTCGGGATCCTCGTCAACGCCAACCATGGGCGACGACCAGAACTGGTCGTGAATGGCGTGCCGGTGGGGAAGCTCTATGATTCGCCTATGCAGATGTCGGAGGCGCGGATACCAGGTCAAAGCGAAGGGTCGATCATCATCGTCGTCGCGACCGACGCTCCGCTCGACGGCCGGCAATTGACGCGGCTGGCCAAGCGCGCCGCGCTAGGTCTCGCCCGCACCGGCTCCACCGCCCGCCACGGCAGCGGCGACTTCATACTCGCCTTCTCGACTGCCAACGTCATCCCACACTATCCCAAGGAACCAACCTTTCCCATGACGCATCTGGCGGATACCCATCTGAATCCGCTCATCAATGCCACAGTCGAAGCCACCGAAGAAGCTATTCTGAACGCCCTCACCATGGCCACCACCGTCGTCGGCCGCGATGACCACCGCGCCGAGGCGATCGACCTGAGCCGCCTCACGAGTCTGCTTCCGGCCACGCCTCCACGCGATATCGACGTCAACCCCTAGTCGATTATTTTCCCGAATTCATTGACGACCTCCGGTTCCCATGGAATTCTACGCTACGTAGATACCACCCGTACTGTCTAAGTCAGGAGGTCTCCCATGCCCGGTCCCGCGCACACACCATCGACACCTACGCTATCCAAACCTCCTGTCGGCCGGAGGTATGCACGGTGGCGGGCAACGGCCATGAAAGCGGCGGTCCTGATGGTGAACGGCTATTTCTTGCTGGGGATGGGAGACTGTAACGGCGGCAGCAGCTCAAGCATACACGAATCGGTTCCGGCTGGTCCGACGCTGAGCGCCTTGACGCTCTCGGCCGGGCTCTTGAATCCCAGTTTCGACCCAGACGTGACCACCTACGACACCATGTTCATCGGGGACACGAACGTGACGGTCACGCCGACGGCGGCGGATGCAGGCACGACGATCACGGTCAACAGCACGCCCGTCACCAGCGGGAACGCGTCGGGAGCCATCAATCTGCCGAGTGGCAACACGACGATCACCCTAGTGCTGACGGGTACAGACGGACTCACCAATACCTACACGATCACGGCCCACCGCTTGGCTCAGCAGGCCTATGCGAAGGCTAACAACCAAGGGGCTGGCGACGAACTGGGGTTCAGTGTCGCGCTGGACGGGGACACGTTGGTAGTCGGTTCGCGTCGTGAAGCTGGAAGTGGGACCGGTGTCAATCCGGCACACAACAATGGGGCATCCGATAGTGGGGCGGCCTATGTCTTCGTGCGGAATGGTACGACCTGGACGCAACAGGCCTATGTGAAGGCGTCCAATACCGGAAGTGGCGATCAGTTCGGTTACAGCGTGGCGCTCGTGGGCGACACGATCGCAGTAGGGGCACCGTTCGAGGATGGGAGTACGACGGGGGTGAATGGTGCTGATGATAATGGGGCATTAGCAGCTGGTGCGGTGTACGTCTTTACGCGCAGTGGCACAACCTGGAGCCAACAGGCCTACATCAAAGCGTCGAACACTGGAGCCGATGATCAGTTCGGTTGGAGTGTGGCCTTATCCGGTAATACCCTGGTGGTTGGAGCCCCAGATGAGGATGGCAATGGGACCGGCATCAACCCAGCGGATAGTGGTACGATTTCCAACTCCGGAGCGGTCTATGTCTTCGGGCGCAGCGGGACGACATGGACCCAGCAGGCCTATGTGAAGGCGTCGAATACGGGGGCGGGAGACCTCTTCGGCCATAGTGTGGCATTCGATGAAAATACCTTAGCTCTGGGAGCTCGCGGGGAAGATGGAGGCGGCACCGGCGTCACCGCCGGATCGCCTACGGATGGTGTTACGGGTAATGGCGCTAGTGACAGTGGCGCCGTGTATCTTTTTACGCGCAGCGGGACAACGTGGACACAACAAGCCTATGTGAAGGCGTCGAATACAGGGGCAAACGATGGGTTTGGCATTAGCGTAGCTTTGTCCGGCAATACACTCGCCGTAGGCGCGCGTTCTGAAAGTAGTAATGCCACAGGAATCAATGGCGCCGACAACAACAGCGCCAGTGCATCTGGTGCTGCCTATGTTTTTACTCGCACCGACACAACGTGGAACCAGCAGGCCTACATAAAGGCCTCAAACACCCAGGCGGGGGACAACTTCGGCGCAGCAGTCGATGTCGATGGCGACATATTGATTGTTGGGACGGGTGTTGACGATCTTGGACCATTTCCGAGCGAGGATAGCGGTGCAAATGGAGTGAATGGGAATGACAGCGACAACAGTATTGTCGATAGTGGAGCGGCATACATATTCCGCCGCGTTGGCTCGACCTGGAGCCAGCAGGCCTATGTGAAGGCTTCCAATACGGGGTCAGATGACTTATTTGGTATAGCAGTGGCGGTGTCCGGGGATACCATTGCGGTCGGTGCCTACAGGGAAGATAGCAATGCGACCACGATCAACCCCGGTTCGGCCGCAGAGGCCGACAACAGCGCGACCGACGCTGGCGCGGTCTATGTGTTTCAATAGGCCACGGTGAGGGTCTAGGGCGAGGAATCGCGCAATTCCTCGCCCGTTCATACGACGCACTCCTGATCTCACCTTCATAATTTCCTACTCGACAAATACTCACTCGCATTCACGCGTACCCTTGCTATTTCCCGGCCTGTCTCGCTATTCTTCCCACTCATTCCTGCGGATTCTTGAACGGGGGAGGCCAGGTCGATGGGCGACTACCAAATCGGGGGTGCCTTACAGCTGATGACCGCGGTGCAGAAGACCGAGTCCTTTGCTGAATTCCTGAAAACCAGAATGACCCAGGCGCTCGAAACCGAAGACCCCACGGAACTCCACTATCTCCTCGCCCAGGTGGACGATTACCACTCCTACCTGTGGCGCTACTATAAAAAACTCGCACAGGTCCGAGCCCAGCGGATGGATCCCGGTGTGTGATTCAGCGCCGGGTTGGGTCATCGTTCGATCATTGAACAACGAGGTCTCGACGTGCGCTTTGCCGTAGCCCTGTCCAAAGAGTCGGAGACAGAGATTGCTGCCCAGCATGTAGTCCATGCGATTCAAACGCAGCTGGATGGGGCGCCTATCGATCTGGCCTGCGTGTTTTTCTCGTCTCACCATGCGGCGCTGACCAAACACTTGACCGAGGTGCTCACGGTTGCGCTGGAACCGCACTGTCTGATCGGCTGCAGCGGCGAAGGGGTCATTTCCGGAACAGAGGAGCTGGAAGCGTCCCCGGCCGTCACGCTCTGGGCGGCATCACTGCCCGACGTCGAGCTGTACCCCATCCGCTCATCATTCTCGCCGACGCAGGACCAGTTTCACCTCGCCGGCTGGCCGGACCATGAGGGGGAGGCGACCTTCCTGATGCTGGCCGATCCCTTTACTACCCCGGTTCAAGAAATCTTGACCGTGCTCGAAGATCGATATCCTGGGGCCAAGGCTGTGGGGGGGCTGGCGGGAGGCGGGCAGGAAGCCGGGGCGAATCGGCTGATTCTCGACGGCGAGGTGTTCGATGATGGGTTGGTCGGCGTGCGCCTATCGGGAGCGGTGGAGATTCGACCCGTCATTTCGCAAGGCTGCCGTCTCATCGGCGAACGGTTTGTTGTGACCAAGGCTGAGCGCAATCTCATCCATGAGCTGGGAGGAGTCCCAGCGCTGGAACGGTTGCAGACTGTGTTCGAAGCCCTGTCTGAGGAGGATCGGCAACGCGCGCTGCATCTCGGCATTGTGATCGACGAGCATCGGAATCGGTTTGAACGGGGCGATTTTCTCATTCGGAATCTGCTCGGTGCGGATCGCAGTTCGGGAGCCGTCGCGGTCGGTGATGTTGTGCAGGAAGGCCAGACGGTCCAGTTTCACCTTCGGGATGCGGACTCGGCCAGCGAAGATCTGACGTCCCTTCTCGCTGCAGACCGTTCTGGCCGGAACAGCCCTCCGCTCGGCGCGCTGATGTTCAGCTGTTGCGGCCGTGGCCAGGGCCTCTTCGGACGGCCGAACCACGATGCTGCGACGGTCGCGGAACAGCTCGGCTCAATCCCCATGGCGGGCTTCTTTGCCCAAGGGGAAATCGGTCCGATCGGGAATCGGAACTTCGTGCATGGCTATACCGCGAGCATGGCCATCTTCGCTGAACCCCCACCGTCGGCTCGCCGCGGTTGACCGAGCCTGCCCTCCCATGCCATAGACTAGTCGGAAGGAGATCCGTATGACCTATCAACGATTGCTAACAATCTGTGCCCTCGTTTTGTTCACATTCATCCTAGGAGGAGAACGTCCTATGGCAGCAGCTGAGAATAGTGCCACCGGTCAAGAAGTCACCACACCGTCAGGGCTCAAATATCTCGATCAAGCCGTTGGGACGGGAGAGGCGGCGGTTGCAGGCAAGAATGTCAGCGTCCATTACACCGGCTGGCTGGAAAACGGGAAAAAGTTCGATAGCTCCGTCGACCGTGGCCAACCCTTCTCGTTCCCGCTCGGCGCCGGGCGCGTCATTAAGGGCTGGGACGAAGGGGTGCAGGGCATGAAGGTGGGGGGGAAGCGAAAGCTGACGATCCCGTCCGACCTGGGCTATGGCTCGCGTGGTGCCGGAGGTGTGATTCCCCCGAACGCCACGCTGATTTTCGACGTGGAATTGCTCGGGGTGAAGTAGCGCAATCGTGCAACAGACTCCTCTCATCGCCCAACATCGCGCCGCCGGGGCCAAGCTCGTCGATTTTGCCGGATGGGAAATGCCCCTCCAGTACAGCGGCGTGGTGGACGAGTATCAGACCGTCCGCACGAAGGCCGGGCTCTTCGATGTCAGCCATATGGGGCGCATTCTGGTAAGCGGCACGGGGGCGGAGCGGTTTCTTCAGCGCGTGACGACGAACGATCTCGCTGGGCTCAAAGCCGGGCAGGCGCAGTATTCGATGGTCTGCAACGAGCAAGGCGGCATCAAGGACGATATCTTCGTCTATCGGCTGGAGAACCCCGGCGAATTCCTCCTCTGTGTCAACGCGTCCAACAGGGCCAAGATTCTCGCGTGGTTGTTCACACAGGGCCAGGGCCTTTCTGACTGTCGTATCCAAGATCGCTCGACGGACATGGCCCAAATCGCCTTGCAGGGACCTGCCGCACGCTCGATCGTGGAGGCGTTGGGCTTGAGCGCCCTGGCGCAACTCAAGTTAAGGCAGTCCACCAGAGTCCAGGTCGGCGGGGTCGAGTGCCTGGTTGCGAGGACCGGCTATACCGGCGAATTCGGGTACGAGTTCTATGTGACCGGAGCTGTTCCAATGGTCTGGGATGCCTTGATGAGCGCGGGGAAGGCCTTCGGCCTCAAACCGGCTGGGCTTGGGGCGCGCGACCTCCTGCGTCTGGAAATGGGCTACCTGCTCTATGGGAACGATATAGACGAGCGTACGACACCGCTCGAGGCCGGCGTCGACTGGGCGGTGAGCTTCAGCAAAGGGATGTTTCCGGGGAAACCGGTGCTCGAGCAGCAACGCCAGGTCGGACCGGACCGGCGATTCGTCGGCTTTGAACTCTTGGAAAAGGGTGTGCCGCGCCATGGATTCACGATGCTGTCCTCGACGTCGGAGCCGATCGGCGATGTGACGAGCGGCAACCTGTCGCCCCTGCTCCAGAAGGGGATCGGCCTGGGCTATGTTCGCTCAGACTTCGCGAAACCCGGGACCGACGTCCTGATCGATATCCGAGGGAAACTGGTTCCCGCAAAGCTCGTGAAGCCACCATTCTATACCCGTCCCTCCAAGTGAGTCAGCCATGTGCCTCGTGCGTCAGTGCCCACCGCAAGACCGATGACGCGTAGGGAAGGAGAATAACGCATGGTCCGCAATATCTACACCGGTAAAGTTGTGACGTTGAACGTGGATACGGTGCAGTTACCCAACGGTTTCACTGTTGACCTCGAAACTATTCGCCATCCAGGAGCAGCCGCGGTGGTACCGCTCAAAGACGACGGGACCGTCGTCATGATTCGACAGTTCCGGCACGCAGCCGGCGGGTTCATCTATGAAATTCCGGCCGGCAAGTTGGATCGTGGAGAAGAGCCCTTGAAGTGTGCTGCGAGGGAATTGGAGGAAGAAGTCGGCTATCGCGCCTCCTCGTTCGAGCTGTTGTCCAGCATCTTCACCGCTCCAGGCTTCGCGGATGAAGTGATCCATATTTATAAAGCCGTCGGACTGACGAAAGGGCAGCAACAGCTGGATCGCGATGAAGTGCTGGAGATCATCGAAATGCCGCTGAGCGATGCGATCAAGAAAATTCAGGACGGGACGATTCGGGACGGGAAAACAATCATCGGCTTACAGGCCGTCTACATCCGTGGGACAATGCCTCCTCGCTGAGTGTATTGCGGAGACGGTATGAGGAAGGGTGAGAACCTGGTTGTGAGATAAGAAAAGGGGCACTTCCGTGAGGAAGTGCCCCAGGTCCGCCAATTTTTAAGAAAGGAGCAGGGTTCTTACTTCGCTGGCTTCTCTTTCTTCCCCTGGTCGGCGAAGATCTCGTCGGCCTTGGGCTTCTTCTCTTTTTCCTTGTCGGCGTAAATCACCACGTGGTCAGGCTTCTCCTTCTTCCCCTTCCCTTCTCCGGCGAAGGACGGTGCACTGAACGTCACTGCTACTGCGACTGCCATCACTGCCATCAACATGGTCTTCATAACAATTCCCCCTAAAAAAGTAGGTTTGAAATGGTGTACCGTTGATTCGGTACTGCACCTTATACTCAGCAAGCCCGATGCCGTTGTGAGGGAATCAGAATGTTAGGGACATTCGTTCAAAGAATCAGGCCGTTACGAAATCGTTCTCATAAAACGGCGAAGGCTTTTCCCTACAGGCTCCTGTGGCGGAATGGCGGGGCGGACACGAAACTGCCTCAGCATCGTCCTTGTTGATCCCTGTTGTGCTCAGATCGTTTCACTCGACGACGCAATCATGGTATGTTCCGTCCCTGACGGCTGAACAGGGCTATCAGCCTTCGCTTACCCCACATGACTGTAAGTGCTCAATAATTTTGTAGAATGATTGCGTTTAACCAAGGAGAGCAGTCCCCATGTTGCTAAAGGGAAAAAAAGGACTCATCATCGGCGTGGCCAATAAGCACAGCATCGCGTGGGCCATCGCACAGTCGGTCGCCGGTCAGGGCGCGCAACTCTTCTTCAATTACCAAAATGACCGGCTGAAACAGAATGTGGAGGAGCTGGCCAAGACGTTGCCCGGCGCGCAGGCCTTCCCCTGCGACGTGAGCAATGACGGAGAAATCGCCGCCCTCATGCAGCAGGTGCAGAAAGATTTCGGCCAGATTGATTTTCTTGTCCATTCCCTCGCCTTCGCTCCCCGGGAGGAGTTGAGCGGGCAATTCGTGAATACCTCGCGGCAGGGGTTCGCCATGGCGCTCGACATCAGCGCCTATTCCCTGGTGGCTGTCACGCGAGCGGCCATGCCGTTGATGACCGCCGGAGGTTCCGTGGTGACGCTCACCTATCTCGGCAGCGAGCGGGTCGTGCCGCACTACAACGTAATGGGAGTCGCCAAAGCGGCGCTGGAAGCGACGGTGCGATATCTAGCCTACGATCTTGGTCCGCTGAACATCCGGGTCAATGCGATCTCCGCCGGACCGATCAAGACCTTGGCCGCAAGGGGTGTATCGGGTATCACCAAGATGGTGGATCTCCATAAAGAAACGGCCCCGCTTCGACGTGCCACCGAACAGGGGGAGGTTGGCGACACGGCCCTGTTCTTGGTAAGCTCATTAGGACGAGGAATTACGGGAGAAGTAGTCTACGTGGACGGAGGATTCAATATTCTTGGGATGGTCGCTCCTCCTGATCAGGCGAATGCCTGAGCGCGAGCCCGCCTGATCCCCAACTCAACTCCTGGGGGATTTCGGGATGGAAAGGTGGCCTGTCCTTCTCTGTTCACGGGCTTGCTCCAACCTGTTCATTCGCCATGAACCTGTAGGAATTGCCTATGAGTGATTATAGTTTATCAATTGGTGAGGACCCTCATCCCCATGAGCGAGTTGGCATTGAGTTTGCTGTTTGGTCGGCTGTTTTCAAGTGCATCCACTCCTCTGATCAGGTCTGAGATAGGGTGTCGATGAAGTTCCTTCTCGTTATAGCGGTCACTGCCGGGTACCTGTTCATGTGGCCAATGGCGTCGCCTGCCTCGGATGATGGGTCTACGCTTGCCACACAGGCGCTGGAGGCCTGCAAGCAAGGAAGACTTGCCACCGACCGCGCCACACGCCTCGCCTATTTTCAACAGGGACAGACCTTGGGCGAACGGGCGGTGGCGGCGGATGAAGGCAATGCCGAGACGCACTTCGCACTCTTCTGTAACTTGGGTGAACTGCTCCGCATCGACGGAGAATCGCTGACGTCGATCTTTGGGCTTCGCCGCATGATGCACGAACTCGATCGAGCCCTCGAACTCAATCCTGCTTACATCGAAGCGCTCTCCGCGAAGGGGACGCTCCTGGTAAAATTGCCGGGCTTTCTGGGGGGAGATTCCGAAAAGGGCGAGCAGCTTCTCCAACAAGTCGTCAGGCAAGCTCCGAAAGCAGTGAATGCGAGACTGGCGCTTGCCCGCGTCTGGTGTCAGCACGGCCGACATGACGAAGCGGCGGCGATGGCATCGGATGCGTTAGCTCTCGCTCAGAAAGATCAGCGGGTGGAATTCATCCCCGAGGCCCAAGCGCTGCTGCAGCAGGCGACGGCCAGCGCGACCAAGATTAAACACCCCCGTTCCTAAGTCATCTTAATGCGAGGCAACCGCATCCAAGCTGAATCGGGCCCATCTCGTATTAGTCGGCTGCTCTTCTGAGTGCCTTCAACCGACCCTGCCGCTTCTTCTGCTCGATCCGCCGATTCTGTGAACCCCTGTATCGGGTGGATTCCGATGCCATTGTGATTGCAGAAGTGTTTCGGAAGAAGACACGGGCAACGCTGCATCAAGTCATTGAGGCATGTCAGCGACGATTGCGAGCTTATGACCAGGTCACAGGTTAAGGAGGAGTGGCGTAATGGAAAAGTCTAAGCAAAAGCGACTCAAGGCTCGGGGTTGGCGTGTTGGGTCAGCCGGCTCATTCTTGGGGCTTCGACCGGAAGAGGCTGCCCTCGTTGAAATGAAGGTGAATTTGAGTCAAGCATTGCGGGTGCGTCGTGAGGACGCTGGGCTTTCCCAGTCTGCTTTGGCGAAACGCCTCCGATCGAGCCAATCTCGCGTAGCGAAGATGGAGGCGGCAGACCGAACTGTCTCGATCGACTTATTGGTACGCGGTCTCGTAATGCTCGGTGCCACCCCACGAGATATCGCACGAGCGCTCGGCCGAGAGACTGGAGCTGCCGCCTAACGACCTGCTAATCCAGCGTTCTCCGCAGTGTCTTCAACCGTCCCTGCCGCTTCTTGTGCTCAATTCGGCGATTCTGTGAAGCCTTGGATGGCGTGGTCGGCTTGCGTTTCTTACGCGGAGTCGCCACTCGTTGGATTAACTCTCGTAGCCGAGTCAGTGCATCCTCGCGGTTGCGTTCCTGGGTGCGGAACTGTTGGGCCTTGATTGTGATGACCCCGTCCGAGGAGATCCGGTGGTCGTGCAGTCTTGAAAGTTCATCCTTCAAAACCTGAGGCAATGAAGATGCTCGCACGTCGAAGCGTAGATGGACCGCGGTCGAGACTTTGTTGACGTTCTGCCCGCCGGCCCCTTGGGACCGTACGGCATGGATCTCAATCTCATGATCTGGAATGGCCATGGAAGGCAGGATCTGTAGCATTCATGAGTAGCTAGCACAATCGATACGTCTCCGCAATGGATCGGAATCACTCTAGGTGGGTATGCGCCCACTTGTCGGCACTTGCCCTGCCGTCAGGGTTCTTCCTACGGGCGAATTTTTTTGTGGCCTTACACGTTCAAAAGCAGTACAACACTCCGTCGATCCGAGACCCGGCATTTCCGAGTGACGGGAACGAGTAGATGATGTGAGCAGCGCTAGGAGCTAAAATTGGCCTGAACGATCCGGGCGACGGATCTTACAGGTCTACGCGTATCCGCAGTCTGACTCACCTACATCCGCACATCACAGAAATAGAGGTGTCCCAAACCTGGTGTAACCATATCCAGAAGAGGAGGGTTTTATGCTGTTGCGTGCAGGAAGGCTGTTGAATCGGAGCTGGTTAGGGCTCGTAGGGATCGGGGTGCTCATCGGGAGCCTGGCGGGAATCGGGGTGACGCCGGTACAGGCGTACGAACAATTGGGACCGAATACGAGGTCGGACTTCAGACTCTGGACGCCGGTCTATCTGACCGTGAAACTACCTTCGAAATTCATCGCCTACATGGAGGTGAACCCTCGTATCGGGGATGATGTCACGAACATTGACCAGCTATTACTCCGTCCGGCGATCGGCTACCAACTGACGGAGCATCTCTCCATCTGGCAGGGTTATGCCTGGATCGGAAACTTCAATCAGCCGCATACGCCCCCTCAGTCGCCATTTTTCGAAGAAAATCGAATCTATCAACAAGTCAACTACAACCATAAGTTCTCGCACGTTAAGTTCTTAAGCCGCACCAGGTTGGAAGAGCGGTGGATCGAGCATGCAGACGGCACCGCTCTACGGTTCCGTCAAATGTTCAGACTGGACTACCCCCTGCCCATCGCTCCGGACTGGGCGCTGGTGGGCTATGATGAAATTTTTATTAACTTAAATACGGTCGGCGCACCAACCGGCAAAGGTCCTGGAGCTGGAATCGATCAAAATCGCTTCTTTCTCGGCATCAACAAGACCTTTAGCCAATACTTCAATGTGGACATGGGTTACCAGAACCAGATGCTCAATAGCCGGAACCTGCCCGGCAATGCGAACCTCATCAACCACATCTTCCTACTACAGTTTTTTATCAATCTCTAAGAGAATACGGCGAGGCTCTCCCACCCCGACCTACTTATAATTTTGGTCGGGATGGAGAGGCCTCTTGCCGATTCGGGGTGAAACTACCGGAGCTCCGGCAACCGGTCGATGATGCGAAGCCGCAAGTCATCCCCAAGCTGGATCTGCACCATCTTGGTGGAGAGGTCCTTCCGGATCTGTCGAACCTCCTCTGCGGTAAACTGCAACTGTCCTCCACATCGTTCAACCAGGTGGTAGATCAGCAGGGAAGTCAAGTATTGCGCGTCCTCATCACTGGTGTGGCGGCTCAAGTTTAGGATTTGTGACATGGTCTCGATCAAAGGCACCTTGCAGCTTCCACTTATGCCTGAGCCCCGTTGATACTCACAATGCCTCAAAGGGAGGGGATAAAAGCCTCCATGGCCCTCACACGGGATGTGGCAGGGGCCCTGGAACCCCTGCCTTGGTCTGACTCGAAACATTTCTGAAGGGAGGTTGAGGAGGGCAGAAACGCCTTGGCGCGGTCATGCGACCGACATCATTCCTTAGAACTTCGATTCAAGGACGAAGCGTTTGTGCAGCGGTTGCGTCGGCCGTACGTTGTCATGACCCAACAGGGAGCGGAACCGTTGGATCTGTTCCGCCGACACTTGGATAGGATCATGCATCACGGCCCAAATGACACCCTCGTGGCAAGGCGGAGTTGTATAGGACCCAAAATAGCGATAGTAGGACCGGCGCTTGGGCAAGAGATCACTTGGGTTCACGAAGTGTTCGTGATCATCGATCACTTCCCCGACATTGGCAGGGGCGTGCTCCAGGAATGTCTCAAAGAATGGATTATGTTTCCCTTCTTCCATGAAGACGGCCACCACCGCCGCTTCATGCCGTTCGTTGTGGTGGACGAGATGGAGTTCCATCGGGTAGTGCCGCTGATCCACCGTGTGTTCACTTGGGAAATGGAAGTGGAATTGCTCCAGGAGGTAGAGATCACCGTCGAACACGATGGTGCTGTCCTTATCAAAATGGAGCACGGTCTGGCCGTGCCTCGGGTACCGGGATTTAACCTTTTCCGAAAGCGGTTCGAGCTCTTCCAACGTATGGCCGTTGTTGATCACATGGAATGGGGCATCTTTGTAGGAAAACTGAATGTCGTCGAGCCTGATCTTATGACTGCGCAAGAGATCAATCGGAGATTGCGACATGCCCTTATCACAGAGGGAAAACTCGGGCCCCAGTCTTCCCCAGTGAAACGGTCCGCGATCACCTTCGTACCCCCAGGGGATGGGTTCCGACTCAGCTGCAAACACAGTGATGGCCGGAAGCATGATTGTGGACAAGACCAACACATTCCGAATCAAGCGTTGCATAAACTGCCTCCTGTATAGGTTAGGCGGGCAGAATTTTCTCGTATCCTGGGTGCTTGTCACTACTCAGTTAGAACAAGTATACCGCGCCCTCTCCCTACGTCTGGCAATGCCTCCTAATGCTGTTATTAAAAAGCGTAGTTTAGCCAAAGCGGATAACTGACTAGGCGCGTCCCTCCTCTACTTCAACTGAGCTGCAGTCCCTACATAATTTGATTCCAGCACAAAACGTTTGTGCAACGGTTGGATGGGGCGAGCGTTGTCATGGCCCACGAGAGAACGGAAGCGTTGGATTTGGTCAGCAGAGACTTCAATGGGATCATGCATCACTGCCCAGATAACTCCTTCGGAACAAGGGGGAGTCGTATAAGATCCGAAATAGCGATAGTAGGTCAGGCTTTTCGGCATTAGAGTTGCGGGATTGATAACATGTTCCCGATCCTCCATGAATTCTCCGACCTTCTTCGGTGCATGGCTCAAAAATGTTTCGAAGAACGGGTTGTGTTTACCTTCCTTCATAAAGACCGCCACTACCGCTGCTTCATGCCGCTCGTTATGGTGTACCAGATGGAGCTCCATCGGATAGTGCTTATGATCAATCGTATGCTCGCTCGGGGCATGGAAGTGGAATTGTTCCAAGAGGTAGAGGTCACCGTCGAAGACAATCGTGCTGTCTTTGTCAAAATGGAGCACGGTCTGTCCGTGCTTTGGGTAGCGGGACTTGACCGTTTCTGAAAGAGGTTCAAGTTCCTGCAACGTATGCCCATTGTTGATGACGTGAAAGGGCGCATCTTTATAGGAAAATTGGATGTCTTCGAGAGCGATCTTGTGTCCTTGCAACAGATCGATAGGAGATTGGGACATGCCTTTGCTGCAGAGAGCAAATTCAGGCCCAAGATCACCCCAATGCAATGGTCCGTGGTCACCCTCATAGCCCCAATGAATCGGCGAAGATTCACCCGCGTATGAAAAATTGGCTGGTATGGTCAAAGCGGAAACTGCAAGGAGCAGCGAGAATGCCCTCATGACGAACCCTCCCTCTATTTATCTAGGTTGAGCTGCCTTAATACCTACCGGAAAGCCAACGCGTTCGATTAGCGGAATGGAGGGAGATTATAGATTTGCGTCAGTCAATTTATCAACGGTCTTGAAACCTGCGTAAGAATTCATGGCTTGAAAGTGAAAGGTATCCTAACAATGTAGTTTTCACTCTATTTGGTGCCGGAAAGGCAAAGTCATAAACGACACGGGTGGTGGGAAGATCCCTTTGATGGGCGTACGATAGGGCGCTATTGACTTGGCAGGCCCTGGCCGTCGGCTAGTGCTGCAGCACCCAGTAACTGATCGGCGAATTGATCGGCAACACGATCCACGACGCTTTGAGTTGGGTGAAAGAAGCCTGTTTCGTACTCGTGGGTCCAGATCGGCTGCTTCGTCTTGCTGTCCAGCAACCGGACCATGCCGATTCCGGAGTATTGCGTGTTGAGGCTACCTTCCAGTCCGTAGAACGATTCCATCCCAAAATACCAGCGCTGGAAGCCTGCCACACCGGTTAGTGCGGCATCTGCCTGTTCCGGACTATCCACGATGGAGAAACGGCCTGATTTGGCCAGCTTCTCCATGATCTTCTCCCTGACCTCGTCCGATCCCTCCACAAGATGTGGGTCCTCTCCGTGGGCCAGGTCCTCGATATAGACAGACCGGACAGAGGCGAGCGCAGGAAGGTCCTGCACAATGTCAGTGGGAATTCCGAACGTGCGGTGGCAGCCCAGCAGCAAGCAGCAGAAAACTATGATCGTAATCGGTCTCAACATGCGTCATCCATCAAAAGGGACATGCTTGATTTACCGATGCCATGCGTAGTGTCCTGTCGAAACATTACCATCTGCCGAAGCGTACCGCCATAGAATCAAAACCGATACACAGCCCCCACCGAGACGTTGGTATTATGATCGTGCGTCTGGTGGAAATTCTGCTTGCGATTGGACCGCTGTACCATAAAGGTCAAGGCGGTATGGTCCGTCAGTTGATATGATAAGCGCCCGCTGCCGAGAAAAATATTCTCATGTCCATTGAACCGCTCGTCTTCGGGGTTTCCGGCAGTAAAGTTGTTCCGCTCGTAGTGAAAGTCCAATTCAAGTTCCAAATGTTCCATGAGGTCCATTTCAACACCGATCGACGCGAAGTGATGCACATAGGAGGCGTCATCGTGGAGTTCGGCCTCATGGCGGCCTTCTGCAAGACCTCGCTCGTAATGGTATCCGAGAATCACACGCGCATGGTGGTTCATGTGGTAGACCAAATGTGGACCAACTCTCCACAGCAAGGTATCCCGTTGAACGAACGGATCGTTAAAGTTACGAATTCCTGCCCGCCCTAACAACTGAATTTCCCAATGCTCGGATAGCCGGTGGTCGAGCCGAACTGTCCCAAGATGGGAGGTAACGCGCATATCCTGAAGGTTCTCTTCAGATTCGTGAAACGTGGTTTGGCCCAGCAGTTGATCAGGGGCTGTAAAGTACCGCAAGCGGAGCACTGTGCGAGGTGTGAACCCATGGATGGCTTCTAAATAGATCCCTGCTTGGCTGAATTCAGGATTGGCCCCATAGACGAATCCACGAACCCTTGCCGAGAGCTCCGTTTCACCGAATGAAGACGGAATCAACTTTGACAAGCGGACATAGGGTTCGAACACCATATCCTTGCCGATCCCGGTGCGAGAGACGTCCAGTACCGGCTGGGACGGATCGCCGTCCAGGCTCGAACGGCGGGTCGCCGAAAAGAGAGCAACGTCGTCAGTGTAATAGAACGACGCACCGCCCGTCGCAGACCATCCCTTCTTGGGGGCGGCAGCGAACCCAGGGGAAGCGGCACTCAAGAGCATAATCAGGCACGTTGCTAGGCTCTTCAGCACCAACGAGCCATTCTTGCGTCGACTCTGGGTCAATAAGAAAAGCGGCATGATCGTAAAATTTGAATTGGCGTACGCTTACGGGAGAAGGGCTGGCAGATTGACCGATTGACGGATGCTCTGACCGAACACGTTACTCCCAGACTGCTTGACTAAATCGCTATCTGGCCCACATCAGGGGCCAGCCAGCCTCCGATTAGAGATGTGAATCAGGTACGAAACCGGGAAGTAGTATATGTTTGGCCCCAGCGCAACTGCAACAGACATTTTGGACTACGTAAATGGCCGCTCCAATAGACAGAGACTCACCCATGCAGTCAGAAGCGGCTTTAGTTCAAGGCTTTCCACCCTTCATCCCGAAGTATTCTTGTCGACTGACGGCCACGTCCGCCACATACATGAAGCCGGAATATCGTTCGAAGATCGGGCGGAGCCCGGCAAGAATCGGTTCAACCTTGTCCTCCGGTACTACCGTCAAAATCATCTCCAGACTCTCTTGCTCGCTGAACATGAAGTGGGCTTCACGAACACCATGATGCCCCTTCCCGGAAATATTCCCGATGATCGTGTACCCGCTCGCATGAACGCGGTCCAGCAACTCGGTCACGAATGGGCGATGCTCCCCCGCGACGATCACGCGAATCTCTTTCATCGGATGCAAACTCAAGCTGCCCATCGGAGCGCTCCTTTCCAGCTTCCGCCTTGTCCACGGTTAACAGATTACCTCAGGGACTCAACCTTCTGCGGTGCAATACAAGACCATTCTCCGTTTGGTTGATATTGGTACCAGCCTCCGTCGTCCGGATCGAGCACGACCAGATGCACCCATTCATTATGATAGTAGTGCTGAAGGACCTCATGTCGCGCAATGAGCTTCTCGATTCCTTTGCGTGGAGCCTCCACAATGGTGAGTAGCCGCATCGGCTCATGGTACGGCATATCGCCGTTCATGACGGTTTGTCTCGCCAATCCCAATCGTAGATCGCTCCACGGCCCGGACATGATGCCGAAACGTCCCACCACATTGTGGTAAATCTTACTGCCGCTCCCATACACCTCGTTATCCACCGCAGAAAAATAGTGCTCCATATTAATCCATTGCGCCACGACCTGAGGGGCTGTGAGCAATACTTCGAGCAAGCGCTGACTTGGATCTTCATGATAGTTGTAGGAGTGCAGAAACACTCGACCGCCGAGGTCCAGTCCCTGAGTCAGTTCGCGACGCGCAATGACGAACGCGGTATTGTTTGAGAGGCCCCACTCGGGTCTCACCTGGCTCCAATCGACGCTCCGTCTCCCGACATGGGCGTGAGCCGTTCGCTCGGGGAGTGTCTGCTGCACATCGGGAAAGCGGCGACATCGTTCCTGGCTCGTGAGGTGAGACGCTGCCCGAAGATCGCCTTGCAATCGAGACAGATCGGCCCGGTGAGTCGGCGGGACGTCCTCCAAGTCGAAGAGCTGCACGTCGTCGGTGGTGGTATTCATCTGTCCCGCGATGAAATGCGTATCCGATGGAATGTCGATGCCGTTTTTCCTCAAGCGGTCGCGCACATTCTGACTGTTTGCCATCATCGTCAACACGCGTGCGTTGGGTTTGCCTTCGTTGCCGCCGCACGCGCCACAGTCCAAGGCGGACTCGTAGGGATTGTTGTCGGAGGTGCTCCCATGGGCACAGAGGAGGACGAGCCGAGCAAAATTCTTGGTCAACCCCATCATACGAAGCGCGGTGTCGACGGTCAGGACTTGTTCTTCAAGGGTAAAACCGGTTCTGGTGATCCGCTCCTTATGTCGTGACACGGCTCGCGCATTCAAATCGTATTGCCGCCGAAGCGTCTCAACGAATTCGTCGATCATCTCCGGAGTCAGGCTCGCGCGCGTGGCCTCATCGGTTAAGGTCGACGACGGCGACTCTTCTTCCACCGCCCCCAGTGCGCGTTGACGCAAGGCTTCGACCAGAGGAGGCGTAATCCTGGAGCTGCGTAACCCCAATCGTTCCTGTAACGCCTTCCTGACCATTGCCTGCTGTTCCGCTTCGAGCATCTCAGCAGTTTCACCTGGGGCAAGTTTATCGACCGTGAGGGTAGTCGGAAGAGAGGGAGACGACAGCCTCCGGAACCAAGCAGTCACGCGATGGTACAGCGCCGGTATCAGCGTCTTGCCGAAGATCGGAAGGCCGTAGAACCAGCCCAAGGATTCCACCATGACATAGGGGGTCACGACGTTCTCCTTCAAATCGTGCAGCAGCGTGTGACCGGCATGGACCCACCTGGCGCGCACCTCGTGTTTTAAGACGGTATCGTCGAGGTAGCTACGAGGAATTTCGCGGACCTCGTTCTTGGCCCGCATGATGACTGGAAACTGCTCCGTATCGTGTTCCTTCCCCCAAGCCCGGTAGCGGATAAACGCGGCGAAGAAACCGGCAAACCCATAAGTCTCATGTGGTCCCACCGATTCGAGGTGCCGCCGAAAGGGTTCAGAGCGGACGTCAATGCAGTAGACCGATTGTGAATAGGGCCGGTTCGTGGAGAGGTGGTGTGGATCGTAGGGCCGGGTTCGAAGTTCTTGGAGCAAGTGCTCCTGGTAGCTGGTTTCCAGCGCCTTGAGCCACACTGGCCCATGTTCAGATTCGGGAAATGCTTCCATCCAATCTACAAGCTGCTTCAGATCCGTCACTGCGCACTCGTCCAGGTAGTCGGCTTCGATCCCTATACACCTGGCCAGTGAAAGGAGCCGCTTGGCGGCTCCACGGAGTTTAGCCGTTTCCTGGCGAGGGACGACGTCCCTCCTGTACCGGTCGAGCACGGCCTTCCAGCCTGCGCCCCGTCGATGAGCCAGCCGGTCCACCTCCTCGGCATACAGGGCAGGCAAGAGCCCGGCCACGCGCTGGCGCCTCAAATAATATTCCTCAGGATGACCATGCATATAGTCGGTCACGGCCTCGAATCGGCCCTCGATACCAAGGTGTTCCTGGCAGGCCTTCTGAACCAGCTCACGCGCGTACCATTGACGAATAGCCAAGAATTTCACCAACCCGGCGGGGTAAGCCTGTTGCCAGGGGTAGTCGCGTTCTTCTCCGCGCCACTTGATAAAGCCGGCCCATCCAGGGAGAGCCGTCAACTGCAGCGACAGATAGTCCTGCCGAAGGTCGGCGGGGATTCCCATCGCATCCAAACTTTCTAGGAGCGCATCTTCCGGATGGTCGGGTAGCCGAGCGATCTTCTCGCGGCTGTTCTGAATGTCGCAGACGGACCATTCGTGGGAGGCAATGGCTTTCCATGCCGCATATAGCCCTTTTTCTCGCTCCGGCATGGCCCAGGTGGCATGCCCTTCATCGAGGAAGGCTTCGCACCATTTGATCAATTGGTCGTTGATTTGCTGAACGATCTGCGTGCCGAGGGTATCATCGCACCAGTGTGAGAGCGTGAGCCATTGTCCGAGCGCCGCTTCGTCGCGACTCACCATGGTGCTGATTCGCTCGGAAAGGTCGGGGAAGACGGTGACAGGCCGAAGTCGGGCGGCAAGATCGTCGATTATGTGACGCGAGGGGTCGGGCAGTTGGTCGTCCAACGGTTCTACGACCGGACTGCAGAGCCCCTCTGCAAGGCAGGCACGCAGTACCGATCCGTGGGTGACCCTGTGCGTGCCAAGGAGAACAGACTTGTCGAGGATCAGTGGCTTGAGCGCATCATCGAGATGCGTCGCCTGGATGCGACCGGTTCTGAGGAACTTCCGATACACATGGCCGGGTAGATAGCCGTTGCCTCCGACGAACTGTTTTCCTCGCCGAACCGCCTCTTCAAATGACAGATATTCGATGCTATGCAAGGGATTATGGTGGACGAAGGTGCGCATCGGCCAGTACTGAGCGATGACCTCCCCGGCCAGGCGGACGATTCCGCGCAGTTCCATCCGCCGAGATTCGATGTTGAGCCCCTGTTCTAGTTCCGCCATGAGAACAACTCCCGAGCGAGCGTGGCCTGTTCTAAGAGAGGCTGCTCCGGTGCAAAGAGGGCAGATGGCACGAGACCCAATGCCAAGAGCACGACGACAACAATCGCCAAGGAAACTAGTTCAGGATTCAAGAGATCGGTGTACCGCAAATCGGATCGGCTCGCACCGAACAACAATTGCTGTACCATCTGCATGATGTACCATGAGGCTGCCAGCCAGGCCGCCAGGGTGAGAAAGAGACCAAACACCGAGGCTTGGGACGAAGTGAGCAACAACCCCATGAACCCAGCAAACACACCGAACGGCGGAATGCCCATCGCAGCGAGACCCAAGAGGGAGAGCAACACCGCGAATCTTGGCATGGCCGCGGCCAGACCGCTGATGGCTTGTGGGTCCACATCGTCGCCGTATCGCGTACGGATGACTTGCCAGGCGATCAGGAGACCGCTGGTCGCAAGCCCGACGGCCCCGACCAAGAGCGTTCCTTGGGGCGTCGCGAATCCGCTTGTGGCGGCGAACCACCACGCGATGGAAAAGAAGGACAGGCTTCCATAACTCAGTATGAGGCGCACCCGCGATTGGGCCAGCGCTTTGACGGCGGCGTAGAGGGCTCCGAGCAGTGCCAAGGTCCGAACGATCACCAGCACATCCTCCGGAATGGTCGCCAAGATCTGGGGCAACCGCTGGAAGCCAATGACCGGCAGTAACACGACCACAAACGAGGGCAGGTTCCCAGGCAATCGTGTCACGGTCGTGAGATAACCGCCGTGAAGGGGAACCAACGGCAGCAACACCGCGCACGTGACCAGCGCGGCGACGGACGAGACCGGCGGATCGGCGATCATCGAAATCCCCATCCCAACCAACCCGAGGACCAGCAGGCCGACGCCCCACCACGAAATCGGCCACAATGCGGTGTGATGGCGATAGAGCAGGATGACGAGCGTGATCAGCAACATCATGAGGAAGAAAGATCCGGAGAGCTCGTGAGCCGTCAGTGCTCCCATTCCAAAGCCCAAACAGACCAAGGTCATGACCCACGAGAGCCGGTGATCGCTTCCCAAGGGGTGACTTAAGATCGATGTCAACGCGGCAAGTGGCAGGATGTATAGTGACAGACAGCCGTTGGGCGGAATCGCGAGGAATCCGGCCAGCCCCACGACCGAGACCAGGCTGAGGATTGAACAGATTATGGAGGAGTTCTTCACGCGTTCGGCGTCAGACCAGTATGAAAAGCTGATGAAGGCTCCTATCAACGGGATAGTGGCCAGCAGCCATGACAACAAGAGTTCCATCATCGTGACCACCCGCGTTCCAGCTTGTCGATCCGATGAATCAGCTGCCCAGCCTTCACGCCGATCGACCGATAGATTTCATCGGCATAGAGCCGATTCATGAACAGCGGATAGAGTCGAATTCTCACTCTCTCGATCCAGGATGGGGTCCAGACGCTTTGCCCATGCGCTCTGAGATAGAGGTAATACCAGCCGAGCACGGTCAAGCCAGTCGCACCGAGTATGAGGAGATCGAAGAGCCAGTCTGGTAGATCCGCGGCCTTGAAATAGGAAGCGACTTCCTCCGGGTTTGGGTAGAGGTAGGCCGTGAATGACTCCACGGCGAACAAATAAGTGAAGATGATGAATAGCAACGTCACCAACATGGTCGACGACACCTTCCACGATGCGACGGCACGAAGACGCGTGAGCGTCAAGATGGCTTGTGACGACGTGATCCAAATAAAAAAGAGGATGATGATAGTCCCTTGCGATTCAAGCAGCGGAATGCGCAGCACTCCGTGCGTGACCAGCAGAATGAGCAGCGGAATAAACAGAGTTGTGGCAAAGCCGGTGGACCACGTCAGACGAGAGAAGGCCGGTTCGTCCGTGATCGCGTGGTCGATATGAGGGAAATGCGGATCTTGCCGCGTCTTATGAATGACGTTGCCGCAGTACAAGAACACGGTGCCTTTAAAGAGCCCGTGCGCAATCAAATGAAACACGGCCAATGAAAACGCTCCGAGTCCACACTCCATGATCATATAACCCATTTGGCCGATCGTGGAAAACCCGAGCGTTTTCTTGATGTCGCTCTGGACCAGCATCATGGAGGCTCCGAGAACCGCTGTCAAAGTCCCGATGACGAAGGCGATATGCAAGGTTGTGGGGCTCATGCCGAACAGCGGTGCCAATCTGTTGATGAGAAATCCGCCGGCATTGATGATACCGGCGTGAAGCATTGCATGGACCGGTGTCGGGGCGAAGAGCGATCCCGGCAGCCAGAGATGCAGCGGAAACTGCGCCGACTTACCCATGGCCCCAATAAAAAGCAGAAACGTGACTGCCGTGGTGCCACTGACCTCGACACCGGGCCACAGCGAGAAAGTCACTGGCATTTCGGCCGCTCGCGCAAACAGGTCATGGAACTCCAAGGTGCCATAGAGCTGAAACGCAAGCACGATGCCCGCTAGAAATGCCATATCTGCGATACGGAGGATCGTAAAGGTCTTGAACGCGCCCGCCAAAGTCCCGGCATGCGTATGGTTGTGCGCGAGCAGATACAGGAGATAACTCAGGAGTTGCCAGAACAAGAACAGCATCATGAGATTGGAGCTCGATACCATGCAGATCAAAACGAAATCCGTGAGGCAAATCAGGGACAAGTATCGACTGGCATGACCATCCTGGTACATGTAAGTCGTGGAATAGATATAGATGAGCATGCTAACGGCGGTGATGAGTGTCATCATGACCGCACTCAGCCGGTCGACGTAAAAGCCGAGAGGGATGATCAGGGATGCCGACAAGGACGGATCGTAAAACCGGATGACAATGGGCCCTTCAGAGGTGACTCGGTACAACGTGAGAACCGAACCTAAGAACGCTAACCCGATTGGAAATGCGGCCAGCTTCTCACGCCTGAAGCGCGGCGTATCGGCGCCGAACATTACGATGGCGGAGGCGAGGAGCAGAAAGAGCGG
>JAOUHJ010000050.1 GCA_029865225.1 Nitrospira sp. | reverse complement strand
TGGCCCATGCGGTCAACGTCGATCGTTCTGCGGACGACAGGAGAATCGCTGGGGCCCGATGCATGGGGCAGAAGATAGCGCTCGCCGGAATTGATTGTCAATCTATTTATGACGCACTACACTAGGTAGCCCAAGGCAGCAAGACAGCGCGTAGCCTCGGTAGGAAGCTATACTGTCAGACCTTGCCCGTCGTCCTGCGTTTAGATCGAATATTGGAAGATCGGCTTCGCACCGATGGCCTGGGCCAACACACCACGGCGTTTCAGCTCGTCGAGAACTTTGGCGGTAGCCGCGTCGAAATCTGTGGGACCGGTGAGGATCACGTCGGTACTCGGCGGCGGCTCTTCTGTGGTCTTGCTCATATGCACAGCGATAACTGGGACGGGATGTACCAGCGTCCTAATGGCTTCTGCGGCTTCGCGATAGGCCAGGCCGAAGGGATTGGTCGTGGAAACTACAATGAGGCCAGTATCGGTGAGTAAACGCGCCACTTCACCATAACGTCGAGCCATTTCTGTCGTTTGCCCGCGCTCGGCTTCGCTCAGGTCCGCATCAAGGCCACGCCGGAGATTTTCTCCATCCAAGAGATAGGCGTGACGCCCATCCGCCACCAGACGCTCCTCAAGCTTTCTGGCCAGGAATGATTTCCCGGTGTGCCGACCCCCGGTCATCAAGACAACGGCAGCACGATGGCCATACTGTTGCGCCCGATCCTCAATCGTGACTTCGCCCTTGATCCACGCAAAATCCCGTCGTCTGGCTTCTTCGCGGAGAAACTCCTGGTCATCATGGACCAGTTCGGTGATAATCCCGCCGCCCGCAATATCATACTCATCAACCAGAACGAAACGACCGGTCGCCTCGAACGAGGCCGAGAGATCGAATGCGACCGGGACTTTGGTGCGCAAGGTCAATTCAGCAACCTGGTTCTTACTGACCGCGCTGCTGCCTTGTTGCTGGGCCAAATCCATCGTATCGATGATCCGATGGATCGAAGCCACTTCACAGTCCACCTCTTTTGTGGCAACGCGCAGAAGATATTTCCGCCCCTTTTCTAGTGGTCGTTTCCCCAACCAAAAGACGTTGGCTCGGAAGGCCGTAGACACCTGAGGAAGATGGTCTTGCGTGGAGGCGATCTCACCGCGCTCCACAAAGATCTGCTCATCGAGCGTCACACCAATCGATTGTCCCGCCTGACCTTCCGTCGGCTGTGGCTCAACATTGAAGGCTTCCACAGTCCGGATGTTGGCTCGCTTGTTCGACGGGGAAAAGACGAGGTGATCGCCGACCTTAAGCCGCCCAGCTGTAATACGACCAGTAATGATGCGGCGCGCATCGAACTTATAGACGTCCTGCACGGGGAATCGCAGCGGTTGTTCCGAGCGAGCCGCTTCTTTGCCAAACCCACCGAGCGTCTCAAGGACGGTCGGCCCGCTGTACCACGACATGGTTGCACTGCGATTCGCAATATTGTCGCCGAGCTTGGCGCTGACCGGAATAAATTGCGACGGCACGGCTTTGAACTGGCCAAGAAACTCCCGATATTCCTTTTCAATCCCGTCAAACACATCCTGGCGGTACCCAACCAGATCCATCTTATTGACCACCACCGCAAACTGTCTGACGCCTAGGAGCGACAAGAGATAGCCATGCTTCTTCGATTGCTCTTTGACACCTTCCAAGGCATCGATCAAGAGCAACGCCGCTTCGGCACGCGCAGCTCCGGAAATCATATTCTTGAGAAATTCTTTGTGGCCCGGCGCATCGATGATGATGTATTGACGGCCTTTCCACATGAAAAACGTGCGGGCCGTGTCGATTGTAATCCCCTGCTCCTGTTCCTCGAGAAACGCATCAAAGAGGAACGCGTATTCGAACTCTTTCCCCTGTTGTTTGCAGATCGCCTGGACTTTTTCCAGTTTACCGTCTGGCAGTGACCCGGTATCGGCATAGAGCCTTCCCAGGAGCGTAGACTTGCCATGATCCACATGCCCGACGATGACGATATTGAGGTTTTCAGATGGTTTTGTGGCAGTTGTTGTCATGTTCTTTCACCATGCAGAATGCTCAAACGGGCATGCCAGCAAGGCCGCAGGTGAGAAACAACCGGAGGCGTACCCTCTGGGGTACGTCTCGGATTGTTTCGATCCGAGAACGAAGCTGGATGTTCGTTTCAGCATTCTCATCACATGTAACCGTCTTTGCGCAGCAACTCCATCCCACGCCCCTCGTCTTGGGCTCGACCTGACCGTTCAGCCACCGTGGTATGGCGGAGTTCTTCGATGATGTCATCCACGTTCTTCGCGGTCGATTTAATCGGCGTCGTGCAAGGCGCACAGCCCAGGCTGCGGTAACGCGTCCCGTCGCCCTTGTCGAGATACAAGTCGATGAACGGAATATTCTCGAGCTTGATGTACTCCCAAATATTGATCTCGGTCCAATCCAACAACGGATGAATGCGAATATGTGTCCCGGGAGGAAACGTTGTCTTGTACTGATCCCACAGCTCAGGCGGCTGATCCCGGAAATCCCAGTCGCCGTGTTTATCCCGTGGCGAGAAGTAGCGCTCCTTAGCCCTCGTCCCCTCTTCGTCGGCCCGGACGCCGAGGATGACGCCGGTATACCCCTTGGTTTCCAACAATTGCTTGAGGCCGTTCGTCTTCAACGCAGTGCAGCAGACCACTCGACCCATCTCGTGATTCATACCGGCAGCCAAGGCTTCCTTGTTCTGGCCGACGACCAGATTCAGCCCCCATTCTCGAGCCAGCCGATCGCGATACTCAATCATGGCCGGGATCTTGTAACTGGTATCGACGTGAAGGAGCGGAAAGGGCACGTGCCCAAAGAACGCCTTGCGGGCCAACCAGAGCAACACCGTCGAATCTTTCCCCATCGACCAGAGCATGGCAAGATTATCGAAATGCTTATACGCCTCCCGAAAGATATAGACGCTTTGATCTTCAAGTTGCCGAAGATGTTTCATGACTCCTAATCCTCTTCGCCCTAGGCTACCACCGACGTTCGCACCAATTCGTCCAGTTTGCGCGCTGCTGCCCCTCCGTCAAGAGCCGCGCGTACTGCCAGGAAGCAAGTCGAGAGCGATGCGCCTTTGCCTGCCGCATAAAGAAGCATCGCCGCATTCATGAGCACCCACTCTTTTGGACCACCTTGCACCCGATTCTGTAGAATCCGGCGGAGCAAATCAGCTTCTTTGTCTCGCTGGTCTGGTGGGAAGCCTGCCATTTCCCGTGATGGGATAAAGGTCAGCTTAAAATCCTTTGGCGACACTCCGAGTGGCGTAATGCGTTCATCACGCAATTCGAGCACTCGAGTTTCCATCGAGGCAGAGAGCTCCGGATCGCCTTCGACGCCGCGAATCACGAGCGCTCGTGGACAACCCAGGATGCGTAAGGCCTCTGCGGTTTTTTCGAAGTGCGGGGGGTGCGACAACCCGACGACTTGCACTGAGGCCCGAGCCGGGTTGAGCAGTCTGGCGATGGGATGGAAGACGTTTCTGACACCAAACTCCTGACGCATCTCCAAAAATCGGAAGACGGGCGGATGATACAGCCCGATGTCCAAATACCCGAACCCCTTTTGATTCACGTCCTCTGCGACCATTTTGGGATCGCCATCGACCGGGATACCCAATGCCTTCAAGACCCCGGCACTTCCTGGCCGACCGGGAATGCCGTCGTACCCATGCATCAAGACTGCAGCCCCAGCTGCTACGGCCACAATGGACGCCGCAACAATCGCGTGAAACGTATCCTGTTTCCCGGCATAACTCGGCACATCGACCAAAGCCAAGCCCCGCGAGACGGCAAGTGGAGGGACATACTGCCGTGCAGCAGCGGTGAGTCCAGCCAATTCTGTCACGGACTCAGTCTTGAATCGCATGGCGATGAGAAAGGCGCCAACTTGTGCCGGACTGGCTTCCCCTTCAATCAACGCCTTCATCGCCTGCTTACACTCATCCCAGGTGAGGTCCTTGGAGGCCTTGGGCCCTTTCGCAATCTTGGCAAGAATATCTTGAATCGGCATGTTACGACTTATGGAGTCCGCATTCGGTTTTGGCAAAATTCTTCCAGCGACCGGCTCTCGGATCCTCACCGGGAGCCACGGGAGCGGTGCAATGCGTGCAGCCAATGCTCGGGTAGTGTTGGTCATGCAGAGGGTTGTAAGGAACCTCGTAGACCTTAATGTAGGTCCAGACATCGTTCCAACTCCATCTGGCCAGCGGATTAATTTTCACCAGCTCGAATTTCTGATCCCATTCCACGATCCCGGCATTCGCGCGAGACGGTGCCTGGTCGCGTCTGATTCCTGTGATCCACGCCTCGTATCCTCGCAACACCCTCGTTAATGGCTCAACCTTGCGCAGCTGGCAACAGCGATCTGGTTCCCGTGACCACAAGGCATGGCCATACTCTTCCGTCTGTTTTTGCGGTGTCAGCAGTGATTTCATCTGGATGACCTGTGCCGGCTTGAGGCCATACCGTTCGATCACTCGATCCCGCGTGACATAGGTTTCAGGAAACAAAAACTCGGTATCGAGATAGAACAACGGCACTGATGGATCGACACGTTGCACCATGTCGACCAGCACAACATCCTCCGCCCCAAAGCTGCAGGCCAACACGATCTTTCCTCGATAGCGCTCAATGACGGCAGCCACTACATCCTGAGGCTGCTTCGTTTCAAAAGAATCGCCCCAGGATTTAAGCTCTTTAATGGCTGCCATAGTCTCTATCCGTGTCATCAAGGCCATTCATAAAACGAATACACCGCATCTTCTTCATCAGTTTCTGGCAATACCGCAAGACCACGACTTTCCCATATACATCCAGAGCCTTCAGAACTTTTTCTCAACCCAGCACCCATCGCACCGAAACGCACAGGAATCTGCCTCTGCCTTGCGGCAAGCAATTTCTCCAGAGCGGCCTGATGGCCTTTCCAACTCAATGCATCAGGTAGACTCGCGAATAACCACCTCAAAAAACTATATCCGCCATCAATTGTTACGACTTCACAATCTCCGAAGGGGCCGCCGCTGTCGGCTTTCGATGACCTGAGCACCAGTGTGTAGCTGCCAAAAGCATGACGATCAAGCCGGTCAACTTCTACAGCAGAACTAACGCCGCCGCCAACTGAGAGTACTGGATTCCAAACCTCAAATAGCAGAGCCAAAGGCAAAAACAGCCTGATCCGTTTTTTCATTCAACCTTCTCGACCAAGATCCGATAATGAGACGCTTCCGGTTCCAGCGCCTCCTGGATCAATACCTTATGCCCGTCATTCTTCAGGCTCATGGGCACGTTCTTGATCGGCTCGCCCGCGTCCAACCAGACTTCCAGCTTCTCACCCGCGTCCATCATTTCCAGCTTCAACTTCGTCTTCACATAGTTCATCGGACAGGCCACACCTCGCAGATCATAGACTGGGGCACCGGTAGGAGCCGGAGCGGCCGGTTTGGTTTCAACTGGTGCAGACGCGACTGGAAGTGGTTCTTCCTTCACCGCCGAGAGTTTGAGTTCCTTCCCCATCTGGTCCGTTGCCGTCCGGCAGGCATCGACAAATCCCTTGGCAAACGCCATCTTCTCGCGAGCTGATTCGGCTGATGTTTCCTTCGGGCCCAGATCGCCGACTTTTGCGCTGAGGTCACGATAGAGAGGTGGCACTATTCCCTTATGAGCGATCCGGCTATCGAACTCTAAAAACGTTTCGGAGTCCGTCGACGGCTCCAACCCTTCGGTGACCAGTAACGCTTTGGCCGCGGCCAATACAGCTCGGTAGGATTTGTTGACCGACACGGAATATTGATGTTTCTCGACTAACAGCTTGGCTTGATAGAGTTCTTGGTCGGCCTCCAGAATGCCGTTTTCAATCATCTCGAGCGCACCGCCGGCACATTCGCCGGGGCCGAGATCTTCAAGAATGAATTCTTCTTCGCCTTCCCAGTCGTAGTAGAACGTCGAGTCCTCTTCAAACGACGGCACGATCGTGTAGGGAATCAACTCATCTTTCAGCTTACTCTTACCCATTCTGGCGATGAACTTCGGTAAGTTTTCGTTTGGTTGGCGATCGCGCCGGTACACGTCGATCAGATGGGAGATCGCCGCCGGAACCGCTTTCGCAGGCAACTTCACCGTCATCTGCCCAATCTTGGCGGTTCCGTTGACTGAGCCCCCAAGATGTAATTCGTAGTGTGGCGCCACATGTTCGCCCAGGCGCTTTCCAACGCCGTGAAGTCCAATCGTGGAAATGTGGTGTTGGGCGCAAGCGTTATGGCAGCCGCTGATTTTGACATCGACCCCAGCCAGGTCGTCAGGCACCCGCCCAGCGGGAAAGACTTCGGCCAAGGCCCGCGCGAGACCCTTTGACGAAGTGATACCCAAGCCGCAGGTATCGGTGCCTGGGCAGGCGATAATATCCTCAACCAGTTCCGCACCAGGATCTGCCAACCCCTGTGAGGCCAGATCCTCATAAAGCTGCGGAACCTGATCAGCGGGAATCCACCGGATCACCATGTTCTGGTTGATGGTGGTACGAAGATTGCCGTTCGAATAGCGCTCGGCAAGATCCGCCACAAACAGCATCTGCTCAACGGTAATATCTCCCATGAAGAGCTTGATGGCGGCCGTTACATAGCCTTCCTGTTTTTGTTTCACCACATTGGTCCTCTTCCACATCTCATATGGCGTTTCGCGACCAATGGCGGGGGCACCATTGCCGTTGCCGTTTCCATGTGCTGCAGCGTTCCGCGTAGGCATGATGAGTGGTGTCGGCTCGTCCTGATGCGGCAGGAGTGTCAATGGCCCGTTCTTGGGAAGAGTATGACCCATCGCTGCGTAGGCAGCCTCCCATCGGCGCTTGAATTCTTCAAACCCAAGCTTGTCGATCACGAACTTCATGCGGGCCTTGTTACGATTCTTTCTGTTCCCAAGGGTATCGAAGACCTTGATCACGGCCTCGATGCTGGGGATCAGTTCTTCCATCGGAGTGAATTCCCGGAGAAGTTGTGCGACTCGTGGCGCTGAGCCTAACCCCCCGCCCGCCACCATGCGGAAACCAACCACCCCGTCGGCCCGTTTCACGGCTAAGAGCCCGATATCATGGATCGGCGTCAGAGCGCAGTCGTGCGCACAGCCAGAAAATGCGATCTTGAATTTCCGAGGCAAACTTTGATTCAGAGGATTCCGCAGAAGATGATAGGCCACCGTTTTCGCGTAAGGGGTGACGTCGAACACTTCACCTTGGCATACGCCCGCTAGATGGCAGGCCGTCACATTCCGAACGGTGTTGGCGCAAGCCTCCCTGGTGGTCAGGCCGACTTCCGCCAATCCCCGCATAATGGTCGGCACATCCTGCAGCTCTACGAAATGCATCTGAATGTCTTGCCTCGTCGTGACATGGCCGACTCCGGTCGCGTAGCGATCGGCAAGTTCCGCCAGGCAGCGAAGCTGATTTGCCGTGATGCCGCCAAATGGAATCTTGACCCGGACCATCTGCACCCCTGGTTGCCGCTGACCATAAATACCGTACTGCAGGCGGAACGGCTTGAAGAGATCAGTCGAGATTTCACCAGCCAAGGTCCGGAGTGCCTCGGTTTCAAACGTTTCGATTTCCTCCTGGATGGCGGGCGGGATCGGATGGGTCACGATCTTCCGAATAGTAGTGGATTCGACCTGGCTCATCGCTAACTCCTTATCTCTTCAGAAAAGAAACGTTCTCGTCAGATGTGGTACATCGGGTTTCGTTGGGCCTCAAACGTCCGTTGTTGTATCGCTAACTGTTCGACCGTAATGCCTTCGAGTACTTTCCGTTCTGCTTGTTGCACTTGCTCCCAAACCTCACCGAGAAGCAGATCGGGCTTGGTTGGAAGCCGATCGCGCGTTCCCAGTTGAAGAGTGGTACGATGGAAGAGCGGTCCCTCCAGAGCTTCAAGTATGTCCGCAATGGAGATACGTGATGATTCGCGTGATAGAAGATACCCGCCTTGTGCCCCTCGGTGGCTTTCAACTAAATCCGCGTGTCTGAGCGCATGGAGAACCTGTTCAAGGAAACGAATCGGAATCCCCTGGCGCTTCGCGATAGCTCTCGCCTGAATGGGAGATTCTGTCGCATTGATCGCGAGATCAACGGCTGCCATGATCCCATAGGTGACCCGTTTCGACACTTTCATACTTTATTATTCCGGTAGGAATTAGGTTAATACCTATACCCGCCTCTCATCCCCTCTGTCAAGCCTGGTGATGATTAGCTAGCGCTGTCTTGATTTGCCTCCTAAAGCTTCACCCTCCTTGGAGCCATAACAGCCGATCACACTTGCCGTGATCGCATCAGGACTGCTCTTTGTTTCCTCGACGTTGTACGCCCACATGTAGTGGACGAATGGAGCTGTTTGACAGCCGACTAGATACATAATTCCGATTGACATCGTGTACGCCCTAAGCAACAATTCGATCTCTTCTTCCTGTGGTGCTTTCATGTCAGTGCCGTCATCCGTATACAATATTCTTTTGCTTACGGCGGATACAACGATCCAGAAACAAGTTAGGCAAATCTTTGAGGGTGCATCAATTACCGTCGCTCGAGATACGACAACCCTTCAGAAAGAATCGCCCAAACCCAGCTTTGACATCGTGGTCGTGGAATCACGCAGAGGTCAAGAACAGACAACCGAACCTGAACACTATCTGGCCCCTTCTCGCACGTTGTTCATCAAAGGTTCGCGCGCTGTCCTGAGAAAGACACTGAAGATGATCCACGCGATGAATGCATCGAGCTACCTCCATCCGAATAAGGCCGGTGATGGTTCGTTAGAGAGCTACTTGGAACTCAAGATGGGAGAATTCGTCAAAGGCATGAGGGACGGATCGGCAAGAAATCTGCATCAGATCCTCCTTGCCGCCGTCGAACGCCCTCTCATCACATCAGCCTTAAAGGAGACGCGAGGCAACCAAATACGGGCGGCTGAACTTCTTGGGCTGAACCGAAATACTCTGCGAAAAAAGATCGTCGACCTACATATTCCCTTGAAACTCACCAAAACTAAGGGCGGGTCATAGTGCGTAGGTTCTTGTGTCACGAAGTGCCTCTGAACTCACTGTTCACATTTCTCTCAACACTCAAGGAGGAGGGATATTATGACCAAGGAAGAGTTGATTGCGAAGATGGCCGCTTCGGCAGGAATCACCAAGGTCGCGGCGGGAACTGCTCTTGAAGCCTTTACCGGAGCGGTGACGTCCTCCCTCAAGAAGGGGCAACGAGTCTCCCTTGTCAATTTCGGCACGTTTACGATCTCGAAGCGAAAAGCCCGGATGGGAAGAAATCCGAGAACAGGCCAATCGCTCCGAATTCCGGCCGCGAAGGTACCCAAGTTTTCAGCCGGGAAAGAACTTCGTTCTGCCGTGAAGTAGTCGTCTTCTACTTCAAGAGTGTCTGCAACAAAAGGAAGGAGCATCGCTCTTTCAGATCACCTGAGGGAGCGCTGTCTTCTCTTTCGTTTTCTTGACAGTGTCCCTGAGGCTATATTAGCATGTCTCCCTTGCGTATAGGCGCGTAGCTCAGGGGGAGAGCGCTACCTTGACACGGTAGAGGTCGACGGTTCAAGACCGTCCGCGCCTACCATCGAATCCGAGGCACTGGTTTGCCTCTCGGAGGCGCGGTGCCTTTTGCTGTTTTTGGTGCAATGGACTTAGTCCTATAAAGGCGATGAAGATCTCGCTCAAAGACGGCCCAACTGCAGATGTGCCGGTTGGGAAAACGGTAGAAGCTGCTCTGTCCGCTCTGGGATTTGCCGACCAAGATATCGTGGCAGCCAAAGTCGATGGAGCGGTGGTTGATCTGTCACGACCTCTATCCAGCAGTTCAACCGTCGAACCACTTCGGTTTAATAGCGCCGAGGGGCGAGAGGTCTATCGTCACAGCAGCACCCATATCATGGCCCAAGCTGTAAAGGAACTATTTCCGACTGCACAGCTCACGATCGGTCCGGCGCTTGAAGATAGTTTTTATTATGACTTTGCGTACGACCGCCCCTTTACGCCTGAGGACCTTGAAAAGATCGAGGCACGTGCCTCTGAGATCATCGCACGGAATCTCACAATCACGCGCAGAGAATTTTCCAAACAAGAGGCCATCGATTTTTTTCAGGCCAGAGGCGAGCAGTACAAGGTTGAATTGATTCAAGGTTTTCCCGATGGAGAACCGATCACTGCCTATTCTCAGGGTGATTTCGTTGACCTCTGCCGTGGGCCTCACCTCCCCACCACCGGATCGGTCGGTGCAATTAAATTGCTCAATACCGCCGGAGCCTACTGGCGTGGGGATGAACGCAACCCCATGTTGCAACGTATCTACGGGACCTCCTTCCCGACCAAGGCTGAGGTGGATGCCTATCTTGCCAGGCTGGAGGAGATCAAGCGGCGCGACCACAGAAAAGTGGGAAAAGAATTAGACTTGATCAGCATTCAGGATGAAATTGGGCCAGGGTTAGTGCTCTGGCATCCCAAGGGCGCGGCCGTGCGTTTATTGATTGAAAACTTCTGGCGGGAACAGCATATTCGCGATGGGTACGACTTGGTCTATTCACCCCATACCGCTCGCCTCGACCTGTGGAAAACCAGCGGGCATGTCGACTATTACCGAGAGAATATGTTTCCGGCGATGAAGCTGGAAGGGAGCGAGTACCAGCTCAAGCCGATGAATTGTCCCTACCACATCATGATCTATCAGTCTCATCTCCGAAGCTATCGAGACCTCCCTATTCGTTACGGCGAACTGGGAACCGTGTATCGCTACGAACGGACCGGCGTCTTGCATGGACTGATGCGGGTACGCGGATTCACACAGGATGATGCCCATCTGTTCTGTCGTCCGGATCAGATGGAGTCCGAGGTCAGCCGGGTTTTGGACTTTACGTTTTTCGTGTTGCAGACGTTCGGCTTCCAAGAGTTTGAAGTGTTCCTGTCGACCAGACCTAAAGAATCGGTGGGGGGCGATGAGCATTGGACATTGGCGACAAGCGCGTTGGAAGCGGCACTAAAAAGTCGCAATATTGCCTTCCATCTCGACCCTGGCGGAGGAGCCTTTTATGGCCCGAAGATCGATATCAAAATCAAGGATGCATTGGGTCGTTCCTGGCAATGCTCTACAGTTCAAGTAGACTTCAACAACCCGGAGCGGTTTGAATTGAGTTATATTGGAGAGGATGGAAAGGCCCATCGCCCGATCATGATCCATCGCGCCCTCATGGGCTCCATCGAGCGCTTCTTTGGAATTTTGATCGAGCATTATGGCGGCGCGTTTCCGACGTGGCTCGCTCCGGTCCAGGCGGTGGTGATGAATATTACCGATCAGCAGGAAGAGTACGTCGCTGCCGCTGCCACGCGATTGAAAGCAGCAGCCTTCCGTGCCGAAGCCGACCTGCGGAACGAAAAGATCGGGTTCAAGATTCGGGAGGCGGAGAAAGCCAAAGTCCCCTTCATGTTGGTCGCAGGGAAACGCGAAGTTGAAAACGGGACGCTTTCCGTACGTGGTCGAAGCGGCTCAAACTTAGGAACAATGACGCTGGATCAAGTGGTGGCTCTCCTACAAACCGAGACCACACACCCCCAGCGAGAACTTCAACTCACACTCTAGAAAGAGGTGGCCTATCGTCCCCAAATTGCGCGTCAACCGTGAGATCCGAGTGCGTGAAGTTCGTGTGATCGGACCGGAAGGAGAACAACTCGGTATCCTCCCGACTCCAGATGCGTTTCGTCAAGCTCAAGAAAACGGCTATGACTTAGTGGAAGTGGCTCCCACGTCCGTCCCGCCGGTCTGCCGGATTATGGACTACGGGAAGTACAAGTACGAGCTGAGTAAAAAGGATCATCAGAGCCGACGTCATCAAAAGTCCACCCAGGTGAAGGAGATCAAGCTTCGCCCACGGACGGACAAACATGACCTTGAGATCAAAGTTCGGCAGATGAAGGCCTTTTTGGAGGAAGGGAATAAGACCAAGGTCACCCTCACCTATCGTGGGCGGGAAATGGCCAATCAGGAAATGGGTCGCGCCGTGATGAATGCGGTGATTGAACAGTTGGCCCAGGCCGGCACGATCGAGTATGCTCCCCGCATGGAGGGACGCAGTTTAATCATGATCGTGGCGCCCAAACATTGACGGCTGATTCGAGGATATCCATCAACCAAAGGAAGTGTGCGATGAAGATGAAGACGCATTCTGGGGCGAGCAAACGATTTGCCAAAACGGGAAGCGGCAAGATTGTCCGCCGCAAAGCCGGCAAGCGGCACATCCTGACCAGTAAGCGGCACGACCGGAAGCGCCGCTTGAGTCGAACCGCAGTCGTCGATCCAACGGTAGTTTTGACGTTGAATCGGCTCCTGCCGTACGCGTAGACAACGAATTGTTTCGTGTTATGAATTTTGAGACCCAAAAGGAGTAATGAACCATGCCTCGCGCAAAAGGTGGACCAAAAACGAGAGCCCGACGGAAGAAACGGATAAAGTTAGCATCAGGTCAGTACGGGGCAAAGAGTCGGTTGTTTCGATCTGCCACGGAGAGCGTAGACAAGGGATTGACCTACGCCTACACCGGTCGAAAGAATCGCAAGCGGGACTTCCGCCAATTGTGGATCGCGCGCATCAGTGCGGCGGTACGAGCACAGGGCCTGAGCTATGGACGTTTCATCAACGCCCTGAAGAAGGCCAATGTGGCGTTGGACCGCAAAGTCCTCTCCGACATGGCGATCAAAGACGCCGAGGGATTCGCACAACTCGTCGGCTTGGCCAAGCAGCACGTTCCAGCCACGGCATAAGTTCTCACACACAGGTTGTTTCCAACAGAGAGCGGGGGAATAACAGTCCATTATTCCCCCGCCCGAGTTTATTTCATCACGGATCGCCCTAAGCTTCCGCCAAAGGGTTACCCATCTTCCCCGCCCATGGATTCCGGTGAAGGGCAGGTTAAGCTCTGCAGGGCGGCCTCTTTTCCCCCATGCATACACATGCATACACACGAGATCGTCGTGCAGCCAGCGCCGACCTCTGTTGAGGCATTGATGCTTTCGGCACTGTAGCGGTCAACTCGGTTCGAGGTTTCCTGATGGACAATAAAAGATCCGACACAATTAATAAATGGTGTAGTTCACCGCCCCATGCGGGATCGCTTCCTGCGTGAGTCGATTCATGCCATCCTACGGCCGGGCAATACTCGCCGTTACCGTATTGCGTGTGGTGGAGGTAAGATGGCCGCTGGGATTGCTATTTCAACTATCTATTCGCCGTACCGAGATTATGGGTGTGCCAATCCAGCTCATTCTTAATATCACCAGATATTTCTCTTCGTTCTCCATCATAAGCAGATAGTCCATCCTCCGAAATGTCGGGAGAAAGGCGTCGCGTCTCATATTGTATTTATCGTTTGCAAGCCTTGCCATCAGCTGCCGTTCCTCGTTGGATATCTCCACCTGACTCTGGAACGGATCGGCTATAAAGGAAAAGATTTGCGCTTCCATGCGTGTGGCGACAAAGTTTGCAGTGTACGGGCTCGCGATATAGAGCACGATCGAAAAGATCCCAATAACAGATAGCAGCACATAGAATGGTCTGGCTTCTTTCCCTCTGAAGGTCAAAGGCACATAGGACGAAACAATCATCGCGACGGCGGGGAGGCAACCCAAAACAATCCACCAAAAAGACTGAAGTTACCAGTCACACACAAAAAGTAATCAAAGATCAGCAGGCAACTGGTCGTAGCCCGCCACAGTAATCCTTTATCAATCACACGCTCTCACTTTTGGCATGGTCTCCGACATTGGGAAATAACAGTGATTGCCCATTGCCCGCAGTTAGCGGCAACATAAGTGTTACAAGCTGTGCGGTTATCTTATCTCGCATCTCCGCATACCCAAGCCTCCCAAATGCGACCGCTTATCCATGCCACAAGTGCTGATGGAATTTGGAGTCGTGATGCAATCATCAACTACTTTGTGAGCCCGCTGGTTCATGCATCACTAAATTCTGCTACGGCGACACTTTACGCTGTTGTCAGATTCGTGCAAGCACAAAAGAAGGCCCTAGCAGAGGCTGTTTGGTCCAATTGAAAAGGATTTGCCACTGGGATGCCGTGAGCCATCACCCCGTGACAGCACGCGACACACGCAACTCGGTAGACGCCATTCTTGAGATCGACTTGCAAAGAGAGACCGGTTTCACGTGATGCGCCGTGACTAACTTAGGAAAGCAACTGCGACAGGTTCACATCGAACGCAACAACCGGCATGGCGATCTGCCAACGTTCGAGGACTTCGGGATGGAGTTCTCCGATCACGCCGACGGGTCGGCCCGCCACGACAATCTGTCCGGCTCGGCCCTCGAGAAAAGACGGATGCTGAACCGTCTCGAGGCTATACTCTTTCCCAAGGTAGTAAAACAACACATCGAGGCAAGAATGAATTTCTGAGAAATGTGCTCCGGCATGGGCAATCATGGCCCCCAAGACCGTATCAGTCCGGGAACCCAACTCATGCGTGGCATCAGGAATCGCCACATCGCCGGCTTCGAAGAGACGGTGTGGGTAGAATGCTCGACTCGATGCCGCCTCCACACGCAACAGAGACGGCAAAATCCATTGCCTGAGACAGGAGAAGCTCAACGACATGACGTTATCAACCTCGACCATGCACCCCCATTCCGTCTCATCCAGCCGCATTCGACCGGAATAACTCTCAGGCGAGCCAAGAATGTTCGATATGATCTCCTGAAACCCTAAGCCCACCATCAATTCCCGTGCCCGATCCGAGGTTTGCTCGATGTCGGATAAGCCACCCACGGTAAACTGTGCCGGCATGACCGGAGTGAATTCGGCATACCCAAGACTCATGGCCACATCTTCAACCACGTCCATCGTATGCATCAGATCTTGCCGATAGAGAGGCAGTTTAACCTTGACGGATCCCTTTCCAGGCCTCACATCGTATCCATACGTTTCAAGGGCACTCGCAACGGTCTTTGCCCCCAGTTCTTGCCCAAGGGCTTGTTCGATCGTGTCGATCCGAATGGCTTTGGACTTGCCAAGATCCAGGGGCGTTTTCACTCGCTTCCCCAGCGAAGTGTCCATCGGATACTGGACTTCGACCGGTTCAATGATCGCCCCGCGGTCGGCGAGATTGGATGCAAAAATATTCAGAGTCAAGACGACCATAGAAAGATCAGTGCCTGTCACCTCAACGAACAGTTGATCGTCCCCGACCTGCACTTCTCCGACTTCCCTGCTATTGATGATCGGCGGGAAAGACAGCGGTTGACCGGCTGCATCACGGAGTAGAGGTACCCACCCGGCTCCCGAAACGATCGCTCCGTACTCCAATCCCTTCGGATGTACCATGAGCATCTCCGCCAGGGTCATGACCGTTTCCATACCCAACGGGGTAAACCGTGCTTCATCCGGCTTCACAAGCTCGTAGGTCACAGGAAACTTTATCTTGGATAGCTGATAAATGCCGATCGAAACGGTCTTGCGCTTGTGACCGAAGATCTCCGCCAATTTTTCCTGTGCTTGAATCAGCTGCGCCAATCCTTCTGTCGTGACTCGATATCCTCGGGCCGCACAGGCAGCCACATAGGGACGAACCTGCTCCATCCCTGGTTTCACTGTGATCTGCATCCGGGATTTGGATTTTCCGGATAGAAACGGATAGGGCGAGAGCTGTCCCTGTTGCTTGATGCGGACTTGTCGCGCGATCCCTTCGCAGCACCACAGATCAGGCCTATTGCTATCTTGCAGCTCGATTCGTAACTCTCCGGTTTCAGGGGTATACCCCTTCAACTCGCCCTTCACGAGCATCAGCAACGTCTCCAGCTCCTCAATGGGCATCATCCTGTGTTCTGATGGCCCGCCGCTGAGGAGAGATTCAAAATCGTCTTTGTAAATGGTGATCGTGGGCATAACGTGTGTTAGAAGGATCCCTTGGTGGTGCGGATCAATTCCAGGTTGTCCGTAAAGAGCTCCCGAATATCGTGGATCCCCAGCGCCACCATCGCCATCCGATCCAGTCCAAGTCCCCAGGCAATCACCGGAACGGTGACTCCAAGCGGCAAGGTAACTTCCGGCCGAAAGAGTCCCGCCCCGCCGAGTTCCATCCACCCTAATCGGGGATGACGCACATGCAGTTCGACGGAGGGTTCGGTGAATGGAAAATACGCGGGCAAGAACTTCACCTCTTTCGCTTGTGCGACCTCTCGCGCAAAGAGATTCAGAAGCCCCAGCAACGTTCTAAAGTTGATGTCTTCTCCAAGCACGATGCCTTCCACCTGGAAAAAATCTGTCGCGTGGGTGGCATCGACTTGATCGTAACGAAAACATCGGGCGATCGAAAAATACTTCCCTGGAATACTCGGGGAGGAGGCCAACGTTCTGGCTGAGACGGCTGTTCCCTGACTGCGCAAGACCAGTCGCTTGGCGCGCTGAATGTCGAACGAATACCCCCAGCCTGTGGATCCCGTCGCAGCCCCGTGCTGATGCACCTGGGCGACATGCGCCAACACCGACTCATCAATGACGGAGGCATGGGTGGGCTGCTTCACAAAATACACATCATGAATATCGCGCGCTGGATGAAACTGCGGCATGAACAGGGCGTCCATATTCCAAAACTCGGTTTCAACCAATGGCCCCCGCATTTCCTGGAACCCCATGCTCACGAGCTTTGTTTTGACGGTATCCAGAAATTCTCGGTACGGATGCTTCTTCCCGGTCCCAACGCGTGGCGGCCGTAGGCTAATGGTGTACTTTCGAAATCGTTTCTGGCGCCAACTTCCGTCCTTCAAGAGTTCCGGAGTCACCTGCGAGACTTCTTCGGCGACCCCCTGTTTCATCAACTGCTCAGCAGCGCTGGCTCCAGATGGAGAGAGCATGAACGCGCGCGTCACCCGCTCGTCCACTCTGAACGGCTCTTTGGCATTTCCCCTCTTGACGGCGTAGTCCTCTATGACGCGTCGCTGCTCTTCCGAAAACTCCGCCAGCTCGCACGAGGAGTCATGCAGCTGTTGTAACAGCAGCCGAATGGCTTCCACTGTCGGGCTCGGCCGTCCGGTGGTTTCGATGCATCCCCCCTGAACGATCAGCAACACTCCTTCCTTCTTTAGTCGCCCCACCGCCTTACTGACATCGGATGGATCGAGTCCATCTTGCGTTTGAAGATCGGGGATAGTCAGTCGTTTTCCCGTCCCAGCTGCGTCACGAGCGGCACCAAACACGCGTTCGATGGGAGCTGCACCCTGGTGGTACTCCTCACCGATTTTCGTCAGTGACACGACGGGCGTCACGGTTTCCGCCTGGATCGTGATCAGGCCTTTGGCCAGCAGCCACTCGACCGCCATGCTGAACTGAGACGGTTCCAACTCGGCGGCGGACGCCAACTGTTCGCTGTCCAAGACCGTTTCCGGCTGGTGCGCGCCTAAGGTGGTAAGAACTTTTATCTCGAGGGGATGCAGGCTGTCGATGACTGCGGAAGAAATGTCCACCCTGAATAGCCTATCGATTGACCGCTGCGCGAGGCGTCGGTTGAGCGACTGTTTGGGCAGCCGCTCGCATGGCAGCGATCGTAGCCGTATAGTCGCGTTGTGAAAAGATCGCCGATCCTGCGACGAGCGTCGTCGCACCAGCCGCCACGATCTCCTTCGTGTTATCGACCTTCACCCCGCCGTCCACTTCAAGCAGCGCCTGGCTGTTGAGCCGATCCAGCTGGATTCGCGCCTCGACGATTTTCTTGAGGACGGAAGGAATAAATGTTTGACCGCCGAATCCTGGATTCACGGACATGATCAACACCAAGTCGACATCGCCCCAGATCTCCTGAAGAGAAGAGATGGGTGTGGCGGGATTGAGTGTGACTCCGGCCTTGACCCCGCGTTCCTTAATCGACTGAATCGTCCGATGGAGGTGCGGACAAGCTTCGACATGAACCGTCAGATAGTCGGCGCCAGCTTCCGCAAACTCCGGAATGAACGCATCGGCGTTGGTGATCATCAAGTGCACGTCCAACGGCAGCTTGGTGACCTTTCTAAGACTTTCTACAATTGGAGGGCCCACCGTCAAATTCGGCACGAAATGGCCGTCCATGACATCCACATGCAACATATCGGCGCCTGCCCGCTCCACAGCGGCGACTTCATCCGCCAATCTGGCAAAATCGGCGGAGAGGATCGACGGCGCAATGTAAATCGGAGGAGCCATCACTCGTCCTTCCGTAAACGAGCCGCGTAAAAACCATCCATTCCAAAATTATTGCACATGGTAGAGAGCGCCCCTTGTGCTGTTACAAATTGAAGCGCAGCGGGCGGAAGCCAGGGGGCCACAGATTCACGCGTCCATCCGGGAGCGGTTTTGCAAAACTGGTTCACAACCTCTTCAGTTTCTTCTGTTTCCGTGGAACACGTACTATAGACCAGCACCCCCCCTGGTCGCAAGGTACGTGCGACAGACTCGAGGATATGTGCCTGAAGTTTCTGATGCCGAACAAATGACGAATCAGATCTCCGCCCCTTTGCCTCAGGATGGCGACGCAACACACCCAGCCCGCTGCAGGGGGCATCGACGAGAATCCGGTCGAAGGATTCTGGGATATCTGATCGATCGGCACCCTCGGCCAACAGCCTCGACCATTGGGTAGGCTTGCACACATCTCCGACCATCGGCACAATGCTCCGGATCCCTAGCCTGAGACAATTCTGTCGCACTAGGTCCAACCGAGAGGCCTTCTGATCAACGGCGACGATCATTCCGCGATCGCCCATGAGCTCCGCAAGATGGGTCGCCTTACCACCTGGAGCTGCACAGGCATCCAAGATTCGTTCATTTGGTTGCACGTCAAGAATGGGAGAAATGAGTTGGGCCGCTTCATCTTCTACATAAAAATCCCCTGCCGTGAACCCCAGCAAGGAGGTGACGTCCTGTCCTTTCTCCACCACAACTCCTATAGGGCTCACTGCTGTCGGGTGGGCAGGAATTCCAGCCTCTTGTAGGCGCTTCAGAAACTCTTCCCGCGTCAGCCGACAACGATTCACTCGCACAGTCAGACCTGGAACGGTGCTGGTTGCCCGGCAGGCCGATTCCGCCTGCTCCATCCCCATTCGCTCCAACCAGCGCTCTACCAACCACAGGGGTACACCGTATGTCAGTGAAAGCCATTCAGCTGGGTGAGCCGCGGGATCGGGAAGGGATGGCACCGGCGCACGGATCAGATTGCGTAGGACCCCGTTTACCAAGCCACTCCAATCACGACCAAGCTGCCGTGCTGATGATTTCGCCAGTTGGACTGTTTCATTCACGGCCGCAGAATCCGGCACTCGATCCAGAAACAGCACCTGATACGCGCCGAGCCGAAGCAACATCTGGACGATGACGGGTAGCCTGTGGAGGGGCTTGGAAAGCACCGCGTCGAGTCGCCAATCAATCGGTTCCTGCCGCCGCAACACTCCATACACCAACTCCATCACCAATGAGCGATCACGAGACTGGGTTATCGACGTAGCTTGCTGGTCGATTAGTTCATCAAGAGGACGATCTGTCCGTTGGCTTGCTAGAAGGATACGCAGTGCAACGGATCGTGGGGATGGTTCCGACACAAAAGTTCCTCGATGGAGTTCGTCAGATCTAGCAGGAAAGAAGGTGGACCGTTTCAGGGGTGTGAGGTGACAGAATCACAAATCCCGCAGACCCAGTTGTATCCCGGCTGAGACTTTATGCCCTGAGAGAAACTGGCTGACGGGCATGCGTTTCGAATTCGCGGTCTGGATTTCTCGTACCACAAGCATGCCCTCACCGGTTGCGACCAGGATGGACTGCTTGTCTACCGCAACGATCGTTCCCGGCTTGTCGGTCGTCGCCCCACCGGTCGAGACCGCCTTCCAAATGTTCCAACGTTCCTCACCGGAAAACGTATAGGCCCCCGGCCATGGAGAAAGTCCTCGCACTCGATTAGCCAGTGCTGGGGCTTTCATCGTCCAATCAATCAGACCGTCTTCCTTTTTCAAGAGAGGGGCCATGGTTGCCTGCGCATTGTCTTGTTTCTTCGACGTCAACGTCCCGGCTTTCAATTGTGCAATCGTCTCAACAAGCAGCCGCCCACCTAATTCCGCGAGACGAGGCGCCAGCGTCCCAGCCGTATCGTCGTGCATAATCATGAGCCTCTCTTGGAGCAGCATGGGACCGGTATCCATGCCTTCGTCCATCAGCATCGTCGTGATGCCGGTTTCTGTTTCGCCATTGATAACGGCCCATTGGACCGGAGCTGCACCCCGATACTTCGGCAACAGCGAGCCATGCACGTTCACACAGCCTCTGGGCGGTAAAGACAAGATACCCGGATGCAGAATACGTCCAAAAGCCGTTACCGCAATGAGATCAGGCTTCCATGCAGTCAACGGCTCAAGAAACTCCGGCGCCTTCATCTTCACCGGTTGGAGGATTTGAATGCCTTCGCGCTGCGCGATGAGCTTGACCGGCGAGGGAGTCAGCTGTTGCCCACGCCCCTTAGGCCTGTCCGGCTGTGTGACGATGCCCACGACCTGATCATCGGACTTCAGCAATGCTTCCAATGAAGGCACGGCAAATTCCGGGGTACCCATGAAGACGATCCGCATGCCTTGGCTTTAGCATCGTGGTGAGGAGAAAGCAATCGGGTCGTACCGTAACTTGACTTGCTGTTCAGCGCTTTGTTAGCATCCATCCGCGGGGTGGAGCAGCCTGGTAGCTCGTTGGGCTCATAACCCAAAGGTCAGAGGTTCAAATCCTCTCCCCGCAACCAAATCTTTCTCTTCTCTTTCAACAGCTTACCGCCGATTCTCTTTCACCTTCCTGGACAGCAGAAGTGGCCGATTGTGCTAAAACTGTGCTAATTCCTGCCGGAAGGCGATCAAGAATCTCAATACCAGCGCGTAAACTCTCCGGATGATGATGTGCATAGCGCATCACCATCGAGATTGTTTTCCACCGTCCAAGTTTTTGCACGGTGTAGATGTCGGCGCCGGCTTGCACAAGTCTTGTCGCAAACGTGTGGCGCAGATCATGAAACCGAAAACGTTTCACGTCTGCCTTTCTCATCGCTGGATAGAAGACACGCAGAAGATCCCGTGCATCCATCCGGTTCCCAGCTCCGTTGAAGAAGACATAATCCGTTTTCAGTGATCGAACTTTGGCCCGGGCTTTCAACACCTCAAGCGTCTTCGCATTGACTGGAAGCGTGTCCCTGCCTCCGTTCTTTTGTTCCAGCAGCGTAATGGTTCTCCTGAACAGATCCACATTGCACCATTGGAGATTCAGGATTTCGCTCTGCCGAAGCCCCGTATTCAGCGCAAAAATAATGATCTCTTGCAGCCAAACAGGAGACGCCGCCAAGAGGCGCGATTCTTCCTCGGCTGTGAGCCAGCGTTCGATCAGATTACGCACTTTCTCCTTTGACACCTTCTGTACCGGATTCTCTGCCACCCATTCCCATTCCTTCACCGCAAGCTGAAACGCATGGCCTAAGAGCGTCAGTTCGTTGTTGATCGTCTTGGCCGCGGCTCCCTCAGCTCGCCGCTTCGACTTGTGTGCTGCTAAGAGAGAAGGTCGCATTTCTTTCAACGTCAGATCCCCGAAGGCCCGAATGAGATGCTGTGCTCGCGAAATATCACCCCGATGGGTGGTCGGTGCTCTATTTGGAGCCGAATGGTCTCTGAGGTATCGCTCCAACAGGTCCTTCACCGTCTTGTCGGCCCCTGCTTCGGGTTGATACCACTTTCCCTCCGCGATCTGGACCATGACTTTGTGATAAATCTTTTCGGCCAGCTTCTTATCCGTAACTTCCGTGGATCGCCTGATTTGCTTCCCTTGATAGGGAAAGCCCATCCACCAGACTCGTCCTCGACGAAACAGAGCCATTAGTTACCTCCTTGTTGGGCCCTGTCTTTGTCTGGTTTCTCGCGGTCAGGAGTATAGACGGCGCGTTTGGCGGCTTCAATAAGCTGATCTGCGCCTCGCTTTGAGTGACGGATTAACGGAGGAATTGTTTTTGCCGAGATGGAATCGAAGGAACGCAGCCAGCTGGTAATGGCGTCTGGTTCGAATCGAAGCACCCCATGGATCTTCCGACAAGGGATCTTTCCCTGAGCAGCCCATAGGTAGAGCGTCGACGGCTTCACATTGAGCCACGTTGAGAGATCCTTCACCGTGAGTAACATATAAACCTCTGTTTTAATCGGAGGAGTCTGGCGACACCCCCGTGCCCCCACCATGCGCCCGTGTCACCGCCGGCACGGACCAAAGACTGAGCCCCCAGTGGGGGCGGGCCCGCGCCGGGGAGCAGCGGATCAGGCCTTCCCGTTGTTCGTGTCATGTCCTACCTTGCCATCCGTTCAGGCCTGCCCGCTGCGAGCGCGCTGTGCCCTCCTCCTCCTTCTGCCCCACCCCTGGGTTGTGTGCGGGGTGGGGCCTATCTTGGAAGGAGGAATTCGGATGAAGAAAGCAGCGCGACTCGCAGCAGCAGTCAATCAGCCATCGGCATCCATCGGGACAGCGGAGCCGTATCGGGCAGCTCGGTATCGGGTGACGCTCGTCTGTGAGACGGAGGGAACTGGGACGGCTGAACCAATTCGGGATTCGTTCACCGCCGTCCAGTTGTTCCGACCCTGTTTTGAGGGGTTGGATCGGGAGCACTTCCTCGTCTGTGGGCTGGATGCCAAACATCGGGTCATCGGGATCAATGTGGTCTCGGTCGGCACGCTGACACTCTCGATCGTCCATCCGCGAGAAGTGTTCAAGCCCTTGATCGTGATGAACGCGGCCGCCTGGTTGGCCAGCCATAACCATCCCTCGGGAGACGCCACGCCCAGTCAGGAAGATCGACTGTTGACCAAACGACTGCGGGGGGCTGGTGACTTGTTGGGGATTACGCTGTTGGATCATCTCATCCTCGGGGAGGCACGTCATTTCAGCTTTGCCGATGAAGGCTGGCCTGGAGCCTAAGCCTCCACCCACGATCACGAGATTCCAAGTGGTCTATGCCCTCAAAATCCGCAACACCCAGAGCACGGCGGAGGCCGTGAGTGCGATGCCGATGACGGCGGCCCCCCAGCCAATAATGTCCGCCGAGAGTGTGTTGCCCAATTGATGAAGATCCGATGCGACGGTGGCCCAGGCCATGATGTGCTGCTCCTTCTTCTTTGCTCATTCGTTTCTGTGTGTCTTCGTCTTTCGTCCTCTGCCGTTGTCTTCTTCTTTCTGCTCCTGTGTCACAGAGCAGCTCCTGCCACGCGTTGCAGGAGCCACTCGGCCCACGCCTTAGCGGACCAGCGATTTGACCCGCTTATAGGCGTAGATCGTGAGGGCCACCCCGATGAACACGACGCCCCAGGCCACAATATCGGCCTTCACGTTGGAGATCGTCGTGGTGCTGGCCGTATCCACCGGGAACACCTGCGCCAGCGCGGTTTGCACGCCGATCAGGATCCCGAGCACGGCCATCGAGAGACCTTGCCAGAACTTCTTCATACCCCTCACCTCCTTTCCGGGCTATAAGTACGGACCGAGCATCACCCGAACGATGATGCCGACCGTGAAGCCCCCGAGATACAGAGCCGCTGCCCAGAAAACAGCGGCATCAATCGCGGCTTGATCCATCGCACTCTCGCTCCTGGTTATCGACGCCAATACATTTCACATCCGGCTTCTCTTCCTGCTGTTGAAACAGTGGGGACGACTCGGCCGCCACCTCATCGAGCGGTTGCCGAGCCAGGAGCTGCGGCATCACCGGGGGACTGCCTTCACCGCCCCAGACAATCCGATCCGACACGAGAGACGGAACCCCATTGATGATCTGTTCCGTGACCGGCGCGCCGACCAAGGCGGCAATCTGGCTGGCGGTCAAGATGCGACCCTGTGCATCAACCCAGTAGGCCTTGCCATTCATGACGATGCCGCCTTCGATCCGCAATCGCTCCTGACTCACACGACTCGGATCGGTCATTGATGGAGGAGCGACGCTGTCAATCGTGGGGTGGTGCTCCGCTGGTCGCACAAACACGGGCTTTGCGTCGCTCGGTGGAGCCGGAAGCTGAACAGCTGAGGGCTTCGTCCCTGAGAACCAGGTCCCCCACCCGATGAAGCTGAGCGCACCCATCAGCCCAATGAGTCCGATGATCAGCAGCGGACTGGACATAATTGTCTTCATCCTCCGTTCCTCCGTGATGCCACCCGTGGCATAGCTCGAATAGTAGGCGTAGATCGTGGGCTCATAGCGTCCGATCAAGGTGCGAATGACCTCCGTCTCTTCCGGATTCCCGCGCACGAAGCCTTGAAAGCGTCGGCGCATGCCGAACCGTTCCATGCGGCGGAACTTGATCGTGCTTTCGACAAGCCTCGTGACCCCAGAGGTCAGCTGCCGATAGTCTTGGGCCATGAGGAGCAGAT
>JAOUHJ010000049.1 GCA_029865225.1 Nitrospira sp. | reverse complement strand
CGGTGGCCAATCCGACTTTAATGGGATACTCGGACATCATGGCGATGCCGACCGTCAATGGGATCGCCATCGACCCAGCAATGAGTCCGGCGGCGATATCGCGTCCGGCATATTGCGCCTGGAATGCGGCTGATCCAGGTGGAGTCACCGGCTCTGTTATGACAGGTTGTTCACTGCCGATATCACGATGTTCATCTTCGTGTGACTCTACGTTTCTTTCTGCTTCGTATGTCGTCATGGGTGGCATCCAATAATTCTTTTATTGAAGCGAGCTGTGTGTCCTCGTGGGGGCTCAGTGTACCATTCGCGTATGTCCTGTCGCCTCACAAATTCGTCTCATGTGTGACCAAAGGCAGAGACAGCAAGAAGGGGGCCGCGCGTCTTCCTCGTTGCTCTGTCAGTCAAAATGGCATAGTTAAAGGGAAAATGATGAGAGTCTCAAGATAGACTCGCTTCAGTATGGTCAGGGCTTGAAGAGACCTAGTGCGGACACGCACGCCTGTGCGTATGTGCACGGATCCAAAAGACCATAACCCAGCGTAGGAATTTAGGTGGTGCAGACAGAGCCGACGTTCGAGCACGAAGTCATTGAGCCACCCATTGAACGACTGGCTTACATATGCCCGAGCTTACGAAGTGTTTCCATACCGCGGCCTTCATCCTGTGCGCGGCCACTACGTTCTGCGATAGTGGTGACACGGAGTTCAGAAATGATCTGAGGAATAGTAGAGGCGCGTGATGAGACGGTGCCGGTGCATGGTACGCATCCCAGACTCCGATAGCGCATGCCGTTGCCTTGATCGAAGTAGAGTTTCGGGAGAGGAATTCGTTCCAGATCGAGATACTCCCAGATATTTAGTTCGGTCCAATCCAAGAGGGGATGCACGCGGAAACGGCACATGCCAGAAGAATACTTTTCTTGCGAGCCACAATAAGACCATTGAATCTTTGCCCATGGACCACAGCATCGCCAAATCATCAAAGTTTTTGTAGGCCTCGCGTAGGATATAGACGCTTTGATCTTCGAGTGCACGCAAGTGCTTCATGGTCTCCAACCTTTAGTAGGCGGCCGGTTGTGAAAATGTCCGGTTCGAGACTAAATCTAGTACATGGAGGGCGTCGAACTGCGCCGCTGAGGGACCCAAGGCAATCAGGCCGACCCGTCCTTCCTGAGGCAGCACGGTGTCCTCGACTGCCGCGACCTGGGCACCATCCACATAGACCGCCAATCGACCCTTATCGAGATGCAGAAAGTTGATCCGTTGGACGCGCATGGTATGCCAGGCCTTCGGCGTGAGCTTCGCGGTGACTTGTCCCAGCACGGTCACGGTGCCGTCCGTCACGCGTCTGGTCGTCACGAGGCCGGTCCCCGGCTGAAGCGTAATCGCATAATAATTGTCGCGGTCGGTGACAGCGATGGCGATTCCGAGCTCGCTCTGGTCGGCCAGCCCTGGGGCACGCACCTGAACGGTGACATCAGGGTAAGTCGCTCTCACGTTGTCTGCAACGAGGAGTCGCACACAGTCCTGCCGTGCACAGGTCAGCGAGCGGACCAGTCGTTGGATACCGCGTGATGGGTCCTGATCGACTTGGACTTCCCAGAGGGCGGTGTTCTCATCATCCCGGCCCATCTCGACAAAGCCGGCCGGCGTACTTCCGAGTTCATCGTGATCGAAATTCCACTGCCAGAGGATGTCCTGCTTTGGGGGATTGGCATGGACGGCCACGTCCAGCACGTCGGGTGAGCGTGGTGGACTCGGGAGGACGATGGCGGCAGCCTCTGGAGTGAACGACTTTACGAGATCGTTGGCGACCAGGTGCGTGTGCAGGCCTTGCAAGCCGGGGATCTGATCCACATCCTGTCGGATCTGCTGCATCCGTTCCTGAAACTGATCCAGATTGCGCGGCACCGAAAGCGATTCCGCGGCAACCTGCGCATAGTGCGCATGGAGCTTGTCGTATGGCTGCCTCAACAACCGGACGGCCTCTTCGGCTTCAGCCTGAGCCTGTGTGAGCCAGGGATGGCTGTAGCGTCGATTCCACGAGACAAACTGGATCCGATCCCAGGCCATTTCGGTCAAGATGGTGGCATATTCGGTCGTACCCGGAGTGCTGTCGTGCAGCAACGCCTCATGGATACCGAGCGCACCGGTCGAATCATTGTTCCATCGAGTCAACACACCGAGGCGTCTGCGTTGCTCCGGTGTGGCACGACCTTGTTGGACCAGAGTCTCATAGGACGCCAGTGCGCGATAGATGGCATCGGCGGCCGGCTCGTACCCTTCGGACACGGCGGTGACTTCTTGTCGCCAGGTTTGCGCTTGAATGGTCCAGTAGAGTTCGGTGATTCGCCGCAGGGCTTGTTCGTCCCGGGCGGCGAGACCTCCCCGTGCGATGCCCTGTTGCAGCACCGCCTGATAGCTGTCGTCACCACGCACACTATGGGTTAATGCATCCTCCGGATCGATCAACAGGAGCCGAGTCAGCGTTCCCGCACGTTCTTCAGCCGTCAGGTGGGCGGCTCGTGTCAAGGCGGCCCGCATGAACGGCTCTGCCTCAGTCCGTTCCCACCATTGTACTGAGCCTGGGACGAGTGCACCCTTCACGACGTCCTGGTCCGGATCAGCAGGGTCGAACTTCCGGCCGTTGTCAGGCCGCAGTCCGTAATGCGTCGTGGCAATCAACGGTCCAGCGGAAAGACTTTCATTCATGACCGCCCGGTCAGTGGGAAACCCGAGCTTGCGCAGGCCGGTCACCACGATGAACCGAGCGACGACCTCGTGCACCGGTCCGAACTGACGTTGCGATCCGTTTCCCCACCAGACTTCCTCCGGTCTGAGCGCCAGCGGCGCCGTGAGAGGATCAGGGTAGACGATCTTGATATCCACGGCGTGCCCAGGCACCGACACCAGCGAACCCTCCTGGATGTGGGACAGGGCGAAGCGGTGCTTCGGACTGGTGCCCACCACGGTCAGCTTGGGGATCGGAGCCTGATCTTGCAGGACGATGGGGGGAGATATGAAGACCGCCGGCGGGTATTCCTTCCAGTGTTCCGTGGCACGGTGCCGGTCGTGTAAGAGGCCCAGGCCCATGCCGCGTCCTGTGGCGTTGAAGACACCGGCTTCGGCCTGCTGGGAAACCATGGTGGTATGGCTCTGCAAGGTCTCGTCCCAACAGCGCCGGGCCATTTCCGCCTTTAGTTTCCACGACTTACCACCAGCAGCGTCCCGTGCCTGGCTCAGGCATCCCAAGTCTGCTGCCGCCCAGGTATCAATCTGGGAGCGGGTCAGCGCTTGGGCATACTGCAGCGCAAACCGGCTGATGTCATGGCCGGATTGTATTCCAGAGGAGGCAGCGCGACCGAGCGACGGACAGGCGAGCTCGAGGGCGCTTATAAGAAAAATGATGAGTCCGGTAGATCGTGCAATCATGGGTCATACTCCCAAAAATGAGAGGATCGGGAGCCATTATCAGTTCGGTGCACCCGATCCGGTCATGGTGATTCGTCCAGATGTCATGCAATCGGCAGTCCCAAAGTCCAGAGGAACTGGCGGACGCCGATGGGCCGAAGGTCGTCGGAAATTTTGTGAATGAACTGTATGGTACCGAATGTGCTCCGGGAAAACGAGACCCCGAGAAGCGGGTCGAGATGGCGAATCGCTTGCGGTAAAACGTGATTGATCGAAGCCGGAAGAGGCCCTGCGATCAGGTCCGAGAGATCACCGACGCCAAAATTCTAGATCTCTTTTATCAGTTCCGCGAAGATGTTCCCGTTCAGAACGTGTGCGCATTGATCCACATGTGCACGAGAATGCTCGCGCCATACCCCAGCGCAATCGCCGGGGTCCACTTGAGATGACTGAAAAACGTATATTTCCCTTTCGCCTGCCCCATCAACGCAACCCCAGCTGCCGATCCGATGGAGAGAAGGCTGCCTCCTACTCCAGCGGTCAACGTCACGAGTAACCACTGGCCATCAGAAATGGCCGGGTTCATCGTCAACACTGCGAACATGATCGGGATGTTGTCCACGATCGCCGACAAGAGCCCGACCATGATATTGGCGAAGGTTGCACCCCACTCGAGATAGAGCACCTGGGAGGCCAAGGCCATATAGCCGATATGGCCGAGCCCGCCGACACACATGACGACACCGTAGAAGAATAACAGCGTGTCCCACTCAGCTCGGGCCACCTTGCGAAACACGTCAAATGGGAGGACGTCTCCGATCACCCCTTTCTTGGAGACCGAGGAACGATGCTCTTTCCGGCTCAGGTAATGGCCAAACAATCCCAGATACGCAAATCCGGTCATCATCCCGAGGACTGGGGGCAGATGCAGAAAATTATGAAAACTGACCGCGGTGCAAATCGTCAGAAAAAACAGCGCAATAATGCGTTTGGCCCCGATCTTCATGTGGACCGTTTCATCAGACGGCGGGGGGGATATTCGAGGGACGGCATAATGCATGATCGCAGCCGGCACAAGGAAGTTCACCGCTGAGGGGATAAACAACTGAAAAAATTCAAAGAACTCCAGGAGGCCCTTTTGCCACACCATCAGGGTCGTGATATCGCCGAAGGGACTGAATGCGCCACCCGCATTCGCCGCCACCACAATATTGATGCACGATAAATTGACAAATTGCGGATTGTGAGCGCCTACCGCCATGACGACGGCACACATCAAGAGGGCAGTGGTCAGATTGTCCGCCACTGGCGAAATGAAAAATGCCAGGCACCCCGTGATCCAGAAGAGTTGCCGGTAACTGAACCCTTTGCGAACCAGCCACACCCGGATCGAATCGAACACCAGTCGTTCATCGAGAGCGTTGATGTAGGTCATGGCGACCAACAAAAACAGCATCAGTTCCGCGTATTCCATCAGATTGTGACGGAAGGCATGTTCAACCGATTCGCTTTGGGCTTGCGGATAGGCGAGGGCGATCGCTGCCCATATAATCCCGGCAGCAAGAATGACCGGTTTAGACTTCTTGAGGTGGGTAAACTCCTCGGACATGACCAGTGCATAAGCCAGGACAAAGATGCAGAGTGCAAAATACCCCACTGAGGCGGTAGTCAAGTCGATCCCTGCGTGTGATTCTGTTTCAGCCAACGTGAGGAAAGGCTGCCCGAAGACGATGAATGCGGTACCTAGACCGACTTGGAGGATACGACGGGCTCTCCACCGCAGGCGCTGAAAAAGCATAAACAAGAGGGAAGAACTGCTCACGCGTGACCATCCTTTCGAGGATTACCCTCGTTGGCTGATTCGTGTTTGCGGTGGATCCGGAATGGTCGGATGGGAACCGTTAGCGTGCCGCCGAATAGCAGATCCAGAGATCGTAGCGCGAGGTCACAGTCGGACTACCCAGATACACCGGCCATCTCAAGGAAATAACAAGCTACACAGGCAGATGCGTGAAAATCAAGGTAAACTTTCCGAACACCTGCGACTCGCTGCAGAGGCGTTGATCAGGTACCGCGGGTGGCATCTCGGCCACATTGAGTGACGTGTTTCTTTAACGATCTTCCCGTTCAGAACGTGTGCGCATTGATCCACATGTGCACGAGAATGCTCGCGCCATACCCCAGCGCAATCGCCGGAGTCCATTTGAGATGACTAAAGAACGTATATTTCCCTTTCGCCTGCCCCATCAACGCGACCCCAGCGGCAGATCCGATGGAGAGCAGACTGCCTCCCACTCCTGCGGTCAGCGTCACGAGCAACCATTGGCCTTCGGAGATGGCCGGGTGCATAGTTAACACCGCGAACATGATCGGGATGTTGTCGACAATCGCCGATAAAAGGCCGATTGTAATATTGGCAAAGGTTGGTCCCCACTGAGAGTAGAGTACTTGGGAGGCCAGCGCCATATAGCCGATATGGCCAAGCCCGCCGACACACATGACGACACCATAGAAAAATAACAGCGTGTCCCACTCCGCTCGGGCGACCTTTCGAAACACGTCAAAGGGGAGGACGTCTCCGATCTCCCCTTTCTTGGAGACCAAGGAACGATGCTCTTTCCGGCTCAGGTAATGGCCAAACAATCCCAGATACGCAAATCCGGTCATCATCCCGAGGACTGGGGGGAGATGCAGAAAATTGTGAAAGCTGACTGCAGTACAAATTGTCAGAAAAAACAATCCAATAATGCGCTTAGCCCCGATCTTCATGTGGACCGTATCAGAAGACGACGGCGGGGACATTCGAGGGACGGCATAATGCATGATCGCAGCAGGCACAAGGAAGTTTACGGCTGAGGGAATAAACAGCTGAAAAAAGTCAAAGAACTCCAGGAGACCCTTTTGCCACACCATCAGGGTCGTGATATCGCCGAAGGGGCAGAACGCTCCACCTGCATTGGCCGCCACTACAATATTAATGCAAGCAAGACTGACAAAGTGTGGACTGTGGGCGCCCACAGCCATGACGACGGCACACATCAAGAGAGCGGTGGTGAGATTGTCCGCCACCGCCGAAATGAAAAATGCGAGGATCCCCGTGATCCAGAAGAGTTGCCGGTAACTGAACCCTTTACGAACCAGCCACACTCGGATCGAGTCGAACACGAGTCGTTCATCGAGGGCGTTGATGTAGGTCATGGCAACCAGCAAGAACAGCATCAGTTCCGCATATTCCATCAGATTATGACGGAAGGCGTTTTCAACAAACTCGGCCTGACTTTGGGGAGAAGCCAAGCTTATTGCCCCCCAGATGATGCCGGCAGCCAAGATCACAGGTTTGGACTTCTTGAGGTGGGTAAACTCCTCGGACATGACCAGTGCATAAGCCAGGACAAAGATGCAGAGTGCGAAATACCCCACTGGTGCGGTAGTCAAGTCGATCCCTGCGTGTGATTCTGTTTCAGCCAACGTGAGGAAAGGCTGCCCGAAGACGATGAATGCGGTACCAAGACCGACTTGGAGGATACGACGGGCCCTACACCGCAGGCACAGAAAAAGCATGAACAAGAGGGAAGAGTGGTTCACACGCGACCATCCTTTCGAGGATCATCATCGTTGGCTAGCTACAGGAATTGATCTGCAGGGTCATCACGAGATCGTTTCGGAGCGCCATCTACTACTCTCTGCTTTGTGACTGTATACGGGCGAGACGTTCCGGGCAGGGTTTGTCGCAGCCGGCATCGCACTCCAGACCAAGGCGTTCAAGGCCGCCACAACTGCCGCCGATCGGGCGGCGACCGACCAGTACACCCACCGCCATAGCCAGGATCGCAATACCCATGACGAGAAAGGTCACCATAAAAATTGTCATGATAGCTCCTGTTTCCGGTAACGTTGGAAGCCACAGCAGACACGTTCCTCAAATTGTCCATCATGTTCGAAGACGAAGAGGACAGGAAGATGCAGCCGGTCAGCTATGGCCATGCCACGCTCGGGTCCTAGCACCTGAAACGCGGTGGCCCAGGCATCGGCTCGCATGCTGGTATCCGCCAGCACCGTGACCGATACCAGATGATGATCGACCGGCCAGCCGGTGGTTGGATCGATGGTATGGGAATAGCGTCGCCCGTCGATTTCAAAAAAGTTCCGATAGTTGCCCGAGGTGGCGAGGGCGATGTCACTGAGCGCCAGCATCGTGTGCACGGACCGTTCGCCCGACAATGGTTTCTCAATCGCGATCCGCCAGGGTGTCTCGTGCTCCTTGTGACCACGTACCCGTATCTCACCACCGATCTCGACCATGTAATGGTCAATGCCGTGCGCTGTCATGAGTTCAGCAACTCGGTCCACCCCGTAGCCCTTGGCAATTCCGGAAAGATCCACGAAGACATCAGGGCGGTGCTTGCGTATCGCCTGCGGTGTCTCACTGACCGAGACTTTATCGAGACCACTCCGAGTGCGCGCAGCAGCGATGTCGGTTTGAAGGGGGATGCGGTCTGGATGAACCTCGGGCCCGAAGCCCCACAGGTTGACCAGGGGGCCCACCGTGATGTCAAACGCACCCTCGCTCTGGGTGCCGATCTCCAGCGCGGCTTTGAGCACGGCACGGAGCGAAGCGGATGCGGGCACCCAGTCGGTGGTGCCCAGACGGTTAAAGCGCGACAGTTCCGATTCCGGGTCATAGGTGGACATGGTGTGATTGATCTCGGTCAGCAATGCGTCAACTTCAGTCTGCATCGCCTTCAGCGACGGAGCATTCGGGGCGGGGCGGTATTTCACGCTATAGGTGGTGCCCATGGTGCGACCACTCAGGTGGAGCTCTGTGACAGGCGGTTCAGGACGCAGCAGACCAAAGCCGGTACCGGCAGCCAGCAGAGCGACCAACGCGATGAGCGCACGGGGGCGTGGAACGGATGGATGCATGGATGGTCATCCTCCGAAGTCATCGAGCATGATGTTTTCTCGCTCGACACCCAGATCCAACAGCATCTTGATCACGGCGGCATTCATCATCGGCGGTCCACAGAGATAGTACTCACAGTCCTCGGGCGCGGGATGGGTCTTCAGATATTCATTATGGAGTACGCTATGGATGAAGCCGGTATAACCGTTCCAATTGTCCTCTGGAAGCGGGTCGGAGAGGGCGACATGCCATTCGAAGTTGTCGTGCGCTGCGGCCAGCTTGTTGAAATCGTCGACATAGAACATTTCGCGCTTTGATCGAGCCCCGTACCAGAAGGACATCTTGCGTGTGGTCTTGAGGCGACCCAGCTGATCGAAAATATGCGACCGCATGGGCGCCATCCCTGCACCACCGCCGATGAATACCATCTCGTTGTCGGTGTCACGCGCAAAGAACTCGCCGAACGGCCCAGAAATGGTGACCTTGTCGCCCGGTTTCAGTCCGAACAGGTAGGATGACATCTTACCCGGTGGCACATTTTGCGTGCGCGGTGGGGGTGTGGCGATGCGAATATTGAGCATAATGATGCCACGTTCCTCCGGGTAATTGGCCATGGAGTAGGCTCGCTCGAGGGGCTCATTGACCTTCGAAACAAGGTTCCAGAGGTTCAGCCGGTCCCAGTCGCTGCGAAATCTCTCCTCGATATCAAAATCCTCAAACGAGTGCTTATACGGAGGGCAGAAAACCTGGATGTACCCACCGGCACGGAAATCGACATGTTCGCCCTGAGGAAGCTCCAGGACGAGTTCCTTGATGAAGGTGGCCACATTGTGGTTGGAGCGTACGGTGCATTGCCATTTCTTGACGCCGAATATCTCATCGGGAATCTCGATCTTCATGTTCTGCTTGACCGCCACCTGACAGGAGAGACGGTAGCCCTCGCGTGCTTCACGCTTGTTGATATGCGAGGTTTCTGTCGGCAGAATCACCCCACCCCCTTCGAAGACCTTGACCCGGCATACCCCGCAGGTACCTCCGCCGCCACAGGCGGAACTGACAAAAATCTTGGCGTCGCCCAGCGCATTGAGCAACTTGCCCCCAATCGGGGTCTCGATAAATTTCTTATCATTGATCGCGATCGTGACATGGCCACTGGCCACCAGTTTCGAGCGTGCACTCAGAATGAGGACAGCCAGAATGAGGACGATTCCTGTAAAAAAGCCGACTCCGAGTAGGATCTCGATCATGCGCGGCCCCTCATCAGACTCAGCGGGATGCTGAAAAAGTCCGCCAGCATTGTTCTCGCGTCGCTCAGAGGCTCAACGTACGGCGCAGAGTACGATTCGCCTCTTCGCTCGCTGCGGCCTCGCTGGACGGCCATTTTGAGCCTCCCGCATGGATAGTTGGTGTCGTTTCGCATATCGCTATTTGCCATGGCCCGGGAAGTTCAAATGAGTTTTTCAAGCCTGTTAGAGTTGAATTCCAGAAAAAGCCATGAACCCGAGGGCCATCAACCCCGCGGTGATGAAGGCGACGCCCAGGCCCTGTAAACCAGCGGGGATATCGGAATACTTGAGCTTCTCACGCACCCCTGCCATCGCCACGATCGCGAGCGCCCACCCGACACCAGAACCGACGCCATAGGTCACGCTCTCACTAAAAGAATAGTCACGTTCGACCATAAACAGACTGCCTCCGAGAATGGCGCAGTTGACGGTAATCAGCGGCAAAAAGATCCCCAGCGAGTTGTACAGTGACGGGACGTGTCGGTCGAGAAACATTTCTAGTACCTGTACGACCGCCGCAATGACGCTGATGTAGCTGATGAGCCCGAGGAAATTCAGATTCATCTCAGAGAGCCCTGCCCATTCCAGGGCCCCATCACGTATCAGAAACTGGTAGATGACATTATTGATCGGGACGGTCAGGGTTTGGACGACGACCACAGCAATGCCGAGTCCGAGCGCGGTGGCGATTTGTTTGGATACGGCAAGAAACGTGCACATGCCGAGAAAAAACGTCAGTGCCAGATTCTCGACGAAGACCGCTTTGATAAACAGATTGATCAGCTCAGTCATGAGGCCACCTCTGGACGATGCGCGTGATAGATCCGGAATTCAGGTTGCTCGACCTGTGCCGGCTTCCAGGAACGCACCACCCAAATGATCAAACCGATCAGGAAGAAGGCACTCGGAGGCAAGAGCAACAAGCCGTTCGGCACATACCATCCGCCATCGCGTTCTAGAAGGAGGATCGGATACCCGAACAGGGAACCGGACCCTAAGAGCTCGCGTATCGTCCCGATCACGAGCAGCAGCGCACTATAGCCGAGGCCGTTGCCGAGGCCATCGAGGAAGCTCGGGAGCGGTGGATGTTTCATCGCATAGGCTTCCGCGCGTCCCATGACGATACAATTGGTGATAATCAACCCGACGAATACCGACAGTTCCTTGCTGATGGTAAACGCATAGGCTTTAAGGAACTGATCAGTCACGATGACCAGCGACGAAATAATGGTCATCTGCACGATGATGCGGATACTGCTTGGAATATGATTGCGGATCACACTGATGGCGGCATTGGAGAGAGCGGTGACGACGGTCAGCGCGATGCACATCGTGACCGTGGTTGAGAGCTTCGACGTCACGGCCAATGCCGAGCAAATCCCCAGGACCTGCAAGATGACCGGGTTATTATCGACGATCGGCTCGAAAAGAATTTTGCGATGTTCGTACGACATGAGAGTCAGCTCCTTTCGTGTCGCAAACGGGCAAGATATGGCCCGTATCCTTTGTCGCTCAGCCAGAATTTCAGTAAGTTCTCCACACCTCTCGAGGTGATCGTGGCGCCGGCGAGTGCGTCGACTTGGTATTGAGCTTCTGGGGTGGAACTGTCAATCTCGACTTTCGTCACCTCAATCTGCACCCTCCATTTTTCGTCGAAGACAACTTTGCCCCTCCATTGTGCTCGCCATTTGGGATTATCGATCTCCCCTCCTAACCCTGGGGTCTCGGCATGCTGATAGAATTGGAGGCCTTGAACGGTTCGTAAATCCTCCTCGAGCGCAAGAAACCCGTACATCGTGGACCAGAGTCCGTAGCCGTACACCGGCAGAATCAGTTTCTTGAAGTCGCCGTTGCCGTCGACAATTCTATAGACCGGCAGATAGCGTGGTTCGCGCCTGATCTGCGCCACATCTTCTTGGCGGGTGAGTGCGGTAGATATCTCAGGGTTCTTTCCGGCCTTGGCAATATTAAAGGTGTCAGGATCGATTCCCTTTACCTCATCACCGGTGGCCAGTTCGACCATACGCGCGTCGATCCGTTGCAGTGCTTGTTCTTCCGTCAGTCCCTCCTTGAGGAGGCCGGAGACCGCGATCACATTCCGAATGAGATCGGCTTTCTGATTCGCATCCTGAATCGGTCGAAGGAGCACTGCCGCGCCGGCGACCACCACTGAACAGACCAGACAGACCACAAAGGTTACCAGCAGGGTCCTGCTCGCACTCTCACCGGACGGAGCGGATACGGTGGAATCTGGTTCAGGCGCGGGCATGGCGGCGTAGCCTCCGTCGGATGTTGAGCTGAATGACCGCATAATCGATCAGGGGCGCGAACACATTGGCAAACAAAATCGTGAGCATCACCCCTTCAGGAAACGCTGGGTTTGCCACACGAATCAGCACGGTCATGGCCCCGATCAGAATGCCGAAAACCCAGCGTCCGGCACTCGTCATGGCGGCTGAAACCGGATCGGTGGCCATGAAGGTCATGCCGAAGGCAAACCCGCCCAGAACCAGATGCCAGTACCAGGGCATCGCCACCATGGGGTTGGTGTCGCTGCCGACCATATTGAACAGGAGCGAGGCCCCGACCATGCCCAGAAAAACTCCAAGGATAATGCGCCAGGAACCGACTCGAGTATAGATCAGGAACGCCGCGCCAAGCAGACAGGCAAGGGTAGAGGTTTCCCCCATGGAGCCCGGCATCAGGCCGATAAAGGCATTCCACCAGGTAATGCCTCCGCTGGTGATCCCCTCGACGCCACCAACTTTCCCAAGACTGAGCGCCGTGGCACCGGAATAGCCATCCACCGCCACCCACACCCGGTCACCAGATATTTCGGCGGGATAAGCGAAAAACAGAAACGCCCGCGCGGTCAGGGCGGGGTTGAGGAAATTCTTGCCGGTTCCGCCGAAGATTTCCTTACCGAGCACCACGCCGAAGCTAATCCCGATGGCGACCATCCAGAGTGGCATATCGGGTGGCAGTGTCAGCGTGAAGAGCATCGAGGTGACCAGAAACCCTTCATTGATCTCTTTCCGACGCACCGTCGAAAAGACCACTTCCCATACCCCACCGACTAGTAAGGTCGTCAGATAGATCGGTAGAAAATACAAGAACCCATGTACCGTATTGTCCAGAATGCTGCCGGCATCAAACCCAATGTGAAGCGCCGCCAGCAGGTCATAACGCCAGCCAGCTTTGGCCACGCCCATCGTTGCGAGTGCCAGATTGGCCTGATAGCCGGTGTTGAACCAGCTCCATAGGATGCAGGGAGTCAGCGCCACCACCACATACATCATCAATCGTTTGAGATCGATTCCATCCCGCACATGCGGCGCGTTGTGCGTGGTTTCGGGAGTTGAATACAGAAACACATCGACCATCTCGAAGATGGGGTAGTACTTTTCATACCGGCCGTCCTTAGTAAACAGGGGTCTGAGACGATCAAGATAGCGTTTCATGCCTGCCCTTAGCCTTCTCTCTCAATCTGGCTCAGTACGCTCCGCAGAACCGGGCCGTAGTCGTTCTTGCCCACGCACACGAAGGAGCATAATGCGAGGTCTTCTTCGTCCAGTTCCATGCAGCCCAGTTTTTGTGCCATGTCGGTGTCGCCCACCATCAAGTAGCGCAGGAGCTGTGTCGGCAGGATGTCCAGAGGCATGACATCCTCGAAGTTGCCGAATGGCACCATCGCACGCAAACTTCCGTTCAGCCCGGTGTTCAACCCAAACTCCTCCCTGCGGTAACGGAAGAGACTCGATAGCATGACGTTGCTCTGGGAGAACATTCTCCGCCCCGGTGCAAACCAGCCCATGAATGTTCGTTCCACCCCTTCCGGAATCACGGATATCTGAAGGTGATGGCGTCCCAGATAGGACGACCAGTCGGCTGCATGGCGTCCCGACAAGATCGAGCCGGAGATGATGCGGTTCTCACCGGCTTGAAGATCGTCCTCGATCAACTCATCGATACAGGCCCCGAGCCTCGTCTGCAACAGGCGTGGCTGTTTGACGTGGGGCCCGCCGAGCGCGACGATGCGTCTGGTCCATAATCGGCCGCTGGTAAATAGCTTGCCGATCGCAATCACCTCTTGGTAGTTGAGGTGCCAGACCACCTTACTGACGTCTACCGGTTCTAGAAAATGAATGTGGGTCCCCGGCAGACCGGCTGGGTGGGGGCCTTCGAAACTCGCCTGGCGCACTTGGTCTAACCCCTGTGGCAACGGCAGGTCAGCTCCGGGTGACGTGCACACCCATAGCGGCATGGTGCCAAGGCACGAGAGCACCGTCAGGCCATGGACGAACGACTCAGCCTCTGCTGTAATAATTGCAATAGGATTGGCGGCCAGCGGATTGCTGTCCATCGCCGTCACGAAGATGGCGGCCGGGCGGGTGGTTGGGTCGGGGATCTTGCTATAGGGCCGCGTGCGTAAGGCCACCCACAGACCTGATGCCAAAAGATTGTCCACCACTTGAGTTTCCGTCAAGCTGGTCAGTTGGTCGGCAGGGTAGGCCGCAAACGTTTCCTCGTTTTCGGTTTCGTCAAGCCGGATCACGACTGACTGGAGCAGGCGTTGCGCTCCACGATGGATCGCCCTTACCACCCCGGCACCAGGAGCCGTGATGCGTACGCCGGGTAACTTCTTGTGCTCGAACAGCGCTTGGCCGAGCTTCACCTTGTCCCCTTCGGCGACCAGCATGGCTGGTTTGAGATCGATATGATCCACGCCGAACACGCCAACGTGGCGAACAGGTTTAGCGACATGGACACGCTGCTCCGGTTTTCCGCTGATCGGCAAATCCAGTCCCTTTTTAATCCTAATAATCATGGCTGTTGTGATGACAGTCACGCTGTCGTGATAGGTTCACTCGCTATCGTTAAAGAGTGATGGATTGTGTACGCTGCTGGATGAACGGTTCCTTTTCGTCGATCATGAGCGTCGCCACATAAAGCGGTAAGAAACCATAGGGCAAAAGTTCCGTAGTACAACTGTTTGGACCTCCTACTGTCAAGCCTAACTATTGAGAAGCATTTCAGGTCGCTTGACAGGGGGGTACCCTTGATCAGAAAGGACCTATTCGCAATTAAAGCCGAGCAAGTGGAGAAATCCGAGAACGGCATGGTACACAGAACCATGACTCGACGTAGCTTGGAAATGCTTGCCTTGGACAATACCTATGCTCGTCTTCCCCAGGCGTTTTATGCAAGGCTGAATCCCACGCCGTTCGCGGCTCCACCCTATCTGGTGCATGCCAATTCGGTAGCTGCCGAGTTAATTGATCTTGATCCGGAGCAATGCACCAGGCCAGAGTTTGCAGACCTCTTCGGGGGGAGTGCGCTCGCGCCCGGGATGGAACCGCTGGCCATGCTCTATTCCGGCCACCAGTTCGGCGTCTATGTTCCGCAGCTGGGCGATGGCCGAGCAATTTTATTGGGCGAAGCCACGAATGGACGAGGCGAACGGTGGGATCTGCATCTCAAGGGAGCGGGGCTGACTCCTTTCTCACGGGATGGAGACGGCCGGGCGGTGCTGCGGTCGACGATCCGTGAATATCTCTGTTGCGCTGCGATGCAGGGCCTTGGGATTCCGACCACACAGGCACTCTGCTTGGTCGGTAGCGATGATAAGGTGTACCGGGAGCAAATAGAAACCGGTGCGATGCTGGTTCGCATGGCGCCATCACATGTTCGCTTTGGGACGTTCGAGGTCTTCTACTACAGGAAGCAGTACGAGCACTTGAAAACTTTGGCCGACTATGTGATCGCGCAACACTTCCCCCATCTTCGCGATGTCGACGAGAAGTATGCTCGGTTCTTTACTGAAGTCGTCGAGCGCACAGCCACGTTGATCGCTCAATGGCAGGCGGTCGGATGGGCGCACGGGGTCATGAATACGGACAACATGTCGATCCTTGGGCTGACGCTGGACTATGGACCCTATGGGTTTATGGATGACTACGACGCGGGTTTTATCTGCAACCATTCCGATCACAACGGCCGCTATGCCTTCGATCAGCAACCCTACATCGGGCTGTGGAATTTGAGTTGTCTGGCTCAAGCCCTGTTGCCCTTGGCAGAAAAGGAGGCGCTGAAGGCCGGCCTTGATGCCTATACCCCACGTTTTGAACAGGAATATTTGCGACGTATGCGGGACAAATTTGGGCTCATGACGGAGAAGCCGGAGGGCGACGAACTCATTCGCGACTTCCTGGTCCTGCTCCAAGACAACCATGTGGATTACACGATCGTGTTTCGAGAACTCGGTGCCTTTTCGTCGGCCGAAGGCGCTTCGAACGGGAAACTGCGTGATCACTTTCTCGATAGAGCCCGGTTCGACGAATGGGCGACGCGCTATCGAGATCGGCTCAGGACTGAGGACAGCGATGACAACGAACGGCTCATACGTATGGATCGTGTGAACCCGAAGTATGTGCTGCGAAACTACCTGGCTCAAACGGCGATTGAGAAGGCGCAGCAGAAAGATTTTTCAGAAATCGATCGGCTCTTCATGCTACTCCAAGACCCGTTCACCGACCAGCCTGGCATGGAGGTCTATGCCCTTCCTCCACCGAACTGGGGCAAGCACCTGGCGGTGAGTTGCTCCTCGTAGACTGTATCGCCCAGATTCGACTTTTGGTAGTCCCTGACTTGACCTCACGGCTACTTCACAGGCCAGACGGTCTTAATGTAGAGTGCCGTGCATAGACTTCACAAAACCGCGAAGTAGCACACCCTAAATCTCCAAGAAACACGATGGCGAAGAAGCAGAGTGACTCGAAAATTGCCGTAGCTGGTGCCCTCACCCTCGTATTAGCGCTCGCAGGTGTGGTGCTCGTGAAGGAACCGCTGCGAAGTTCTCGACCGGTCGGCACCGGACTGGAGGTGCCGTCGACGATTGAGGAACAAACGGTTCGGGCTCGTCTGTGGGAGGATCCGGTGGCGGCAGTTCAGCGAGGGATGCGCGAGGCAAAAGCGAATCGCAAGGCCTCTGATGCGGCTCTTCCTCTTATCCAACGGGTCAGAGCACTTCGAGAGGCCCTTGCGGAACGGGTCAAACAAGGACAGCACCCCACGGTTCTTTTGGTCACGACTACTGGAGGGCCCTACGTCGAAAGTACGGAATCACGATTACGTGACCGCTATGCCGTTGGAACAGGTCTCAGTGTCGCCTGTTATGTCCCCGAGCAGGAAGGTCAGCTGTCGTTTGTTGAGTGGGACCCACAGGGTTCTACTCCAGCCCTGCCTTACGAATGGTATCGCCTGAGGAAAAGCAAAGTCTGCGGGGAGCAAGGGGAGCGTTCGGAAAGCGTTCTGGTGGTTTGGTTTCCCGATGAAGCCCTCAGCCGAGGGTTTCTTGCAAACCTGACATCGTTTACCCAGGCGTTGGTCTGTCAGGCGTCGGAGAAGAAGAGCGAATGTCTCTTGGCGGGTGCTACACGCAAACTAGTCCGGCTCAATCCGAAATTGCAGCAGGCCGTCACGTTCAAGATTCTGGGACCGCGCGGGTCTTCGGCCTTTCGAGCACTATTGGCGGAGTCCGAGGCGGCATACATGGTCCCGCACCAGGGCGTTGGTGTGTGGCCAAATGCCGATGGGTGGATCGATCTGTATTCGCCGTGGACCAGTGCCATGAAAGGGTTGTTAGCCTATGGGCTAAAGAGCGAGTCCGGCAGGGGGACGGCCTGTGCCACGTATGAATCCTGCGAGCAGGAATTCTTCCACCGTCTCGCGGGTGCCCACATCAGGCTCGCGTACGATATCGGGTCTGATGATCGCTTGTTCGAGTCATTAGTGGAGGAACTGGAACGGCGTCAAGTCCGTCTTGGATGGGATGCTGTGATTTTGATCGGTGAATGGGACTCGTTCTACGGGAGGGCGCTCCCGATCGAATTTCGTGCTGCGGCGTGCAAGAAAATCGCGACACTTTCCGAGACGGACTTGACGCCGTTCCAAGTGCCTGTGGTGATCAAGAGTTGGTGTTCCACGATCCCGCAAGCCGTTGATCTGCAGATTCGACGTCCTGCCGACTACGAGTCCCTGCTCCTCAACGTCTTTCGCTATAGCTACGTGAGCGGTTTGGACGGTGAGGTGCCTGGCGAAGACAAAGGGAAAGCCCTTCGTGCCGACAAGGCGTCAGACAATCAGCGAGATCGTCCGGAAGGCACCAGCCAGGTGGATTATGTGCGGGCCTTGGTGGACCGCATCCATGATGAAGGTGAAGGTGCACGAGCCATCGGGATCTTCGGAACCGATCCCTACGACTCGTTGCTCATCATCAAGGCGCTGCGCCCCGCTTTTCCCCATGCCATTTTCTTTACCGTGGATCTCGATGCCCGGCATCTCCATCCCACGGAGTATAAATGGACGCGCAATATGGTGGTTGCATCACCATTCGGCCTGCAATTGGAGAGCGGTCTCCAGCGTGATGTCCCACCCTTTCGCAGCGGCTATCAAACCTCTGCGTACTTTGCCACGTTGCAGGCGGTCGGCCATGTGGTGTGTCGGGGAGAGCATCAGCCTGAGGCAGCGAGCGGCCCTTGTACCGACGCCTATCATGTCTCATTAACGCCGGAAAACCGTCTGTATGATGCCGGATCTCATCCGAGACTGTTCGAGGTGGGCCGAAACGGCGCGGTCGACTTGAGTGTGGTGGAAAAGGAAGGCGTGCGTACCGTCCATCCGTTACGGCCGGATTTGGATTATACCGACGACTATGGCCAACTGAAACAGGGGACTGAGTTCGACAATGAGGCTATTGCAGCATCAGTGGCCGTGGTGTTTGTCCTTATGATGATCGTGGCGTGGAGCAACAAACGACTCTGGGCCAGCATCGAACGGCGTCCGCTTCTCCTGGCGACTACGGTGCTCATGCTCGTAGCCTCGTTCGCCGTGTTCGTCCTGGCGGGTGGCGCCACCGCGTTACTTGCCAAGCATGACGAAGGGGAGCCGTTCTCGTGGATTGCCGGTGTCAGTATCTGGCCAAGCGAACTGCTGCGGCTGTTCGTGGTGCTGTTGGCCGGACTCCTCTTCGTGAAAGGCGCTCGCGATCTGATCAATAACGCTGAGCGCATCGATGAAGACTTTCAGTTCGCAGTCACGTCAAGGCGCTACTGCTTTTCAGTCAAAACGTTTTGGCTGAACCTCCAACGGGTCTACCATCCGAGCCTGACGAAGACCCCGCCGACGGTTGATCAGGCGTGGGCCTGGTACCAGGAAGCGAGCCACTTGGGTCAGGGGATGGCACGCACAACCCTGCTGTTTGCTGTGTACCTGGCCGCGATGTGGGCGATCGGGTATTTCGTACTTCCCGATGAATATATCCATCCCTGCCGAGGACTCCTGAGCTGTCGCGTGGATTGGTTCATGACACTCGCCAGTGTGGGTGTCGTCGTATTGCTCAATCTGGCAGTCTTTGATGCGGTCATGCTGTGTCGTCGCTGGATCGGTTGGGTGACGGCGTCGACCAACGGTTGGTCCGACCAAGTTCAGGGCGAGTACCTGCGCGAATACGGCTTGGGAGAGGCGCAGAGGACCGAGTTTGAAAAATTGAAATACCTCGCCGTTGTGAATCTTATCGCGCAACGGACCGAGGTGATCAATCGCCTGATTCGGTATCCATTCATTACACTTTTGATCATGATCGCTGCACGCAACGAATATTTCGATATTTGGAACTATCCATTGCTTCTCTTGCTGTCCTGGTCGGTGAATGTGCTGTTGGCGATGCTCGGTGCGTTGTTCCTGTATCAGTCTGCCAGTCAGGCCAAGGCGACGATGCTGGCTGGGCTCAACCGGCAAATCGTGCAGACCTTGGGAATCGGCAAGGATCATGACGTGCGTGTGAAACAGATCCAGCACGTCATCAGTGAAGTGGAAGACAACGAACAAGGTGCCTTTGTGCCGCTCTATCAGCAGCCGGTGGTCGAATCGTCGCTGTACGGCCTTGTGGCGCTGATCCAGTATCTGTATTTAAGGTAAGGTGACCGAATGCGAGAAGGCTTACTCGGAGGATTGAAAATCCGACTCACCGGTGGCACGGATGGGAGAGGTGGGGGTGAGGGGCCCGTCGTCATGCTGCTTCATGGATTCGGCGCGCCGGGCGACGATCTGGTACCGCTCTCCGAGGTGATCGATGTCCCTCGAGGAACCAGATGGCTCTTTCCTGAAGCGCCGCTTTCGCTCAACATGGGTTTGGGCGATTCACGCGCCTGGTGGATCATTGACTTTGCGCGCATTCAGGCCGATCGAGAAGCAGGCCGCATTCGTGACCTGTCGGTGGAGATTCCCCAGGGCCTGTCCTTAGCGCGTGAGCGGTTTCTCACATTTCTCGAAGAACTCCCACGACAACTTCCGATCAACTACGAGAAGACGGTCATCGGCGGGTTTTCGCAGGGCGCGATGCTCACCTGCGACGCTGTGCTCCATACCGACTATCCGTTTGCCGGATTGGTCCAGCTGTCCGGGAATCTCCTGGCTCGTGAGGTCTGGGCGCCTCTCATCAACAAGCGCAAGGGCCTTCCGGTCTTTCAAAGCCATGGCACACAAGACGACATTCTTCCACACATCGGCGCGGAGCGTCTCCGCGATGCGCTGAATCACGCAGGTCACGTCGTCGAGTGGCACAGTTTCCGAGGTGGGCACGAGATTCCGGAGACGGTGCTACGAGGACTGAACGGGTTCGTGACGAAGAGACTTGGCGCATGAGCACGCAACCTGTTGAGCTCATCGGTGGAGACGGCAGACGCATCAGGGGGAATTGTGCCGAGGGAACAGACCGGCAGATCCTCTTCATCACCGGTTTTCTGTCGAAACGTTGGGGCAATAAGAGCAAGGCGCTGGCTCAATGGTGTGAGGAAAAGGGATGGGGGTTCTGTTGTTACGACGTGCGTGGGTTCGGTGATTCGGAAGGATCGTTTACGGACTACACCCTTTCCGATTGGATTGCCGATGCGCGCCTGGTCTTGGGTTCCATCAAGTCTGGTCCGCCAGTCACGATCGTCGGCAATTCGCTTGGGAGCTGGATTGCCTGGCTGATGGCGCAGGAGTACTCAACTGTAGAAGAGCTCATACTGGTCGCACCCGCGTTCAACATGATGGGTGAGCGGGCCAAAACCATCTCTAAGGACCGACTCCATGATTGGCATACCGCCGGATGGATGCCCTGGGACGACGATCCGTTGCACAAGGATTGGCTGTTGTCGTGGAAATGGGTCGAGGAAAGCGAAGCCTATTGGGCCAAGACCTTCGACATCGTCCGTCAGGTGAAGGCGACGATTCTTCACGGCCAAGACGATGGTGTGATTCCGCCGGAAGGTAGCAAGCAATTCGCCAATGAACTGTTGCGACGGTTCCCGTCCTATCCGCTCGATCTACGGCTCATTCCCGGTGACCATCGGCTGAGCAGTCCGGAACACCTTGAACTATTTCGCCGACTGGTGATGAGGGAGACCTGATGCTGGTGTTGATTCACAAGGAATGCGGCGGCCCGGCGCTGGAAGAATCGCCGGTCGGCGAAGTCTGTGCTATTCCCGTGGATCGATTCCCCTTCGCCTGCTTTACCTGCCTGGAAGAAATCGTCGACGAATCCGAAGTGCGGCTATCGGAAGAGCTGGGGATGTAGCGACACTCCGGGTACGGTGTCACGCCGCTTGCAGTACAAACTCAACCTTCACTGCTTCAAACGGAAATTCGATACCACCACCTTGTGCACGGACGAGCAGACCGGCTGAGAGCAGGGCGGTGACATCACCATGGACGGCTTTCACATCGCGGTGCACTCGACGGGCTGCCTCACGAATTGACACCGGCCCAGCTCCACACAGTGCCTTGAGCAATTCCCAGCGCTTAGCCGTGAGTACCTGCCACAGCAGCTCGGGAGAGGCAAAGCTGATGCGGGCAGACCGCTGTGCTTTACGGGACTTCCACGCATGTGAAAAGTCGGCCATGGCATCGGACGGGGAGCGCACGTCAAGTATCACGGTTTTCATGGTTCCACCTCGCGATATCGGCCTGAAAGTCAGCTATCAGTGTATCCGGATCTGAAAAGACATAGGAGCGTTCCTTTCCATCGTAGTGGCGATGATCGCCCTTGCCGGCCTCGTTATCGTACCGAAGTACGCAGGTCTCACGCACAACGTAGGCGAGCCGGTATTTAAAGCGATGAGTGCATCCTGCCAACGGCTTAGGAAGCTGCCACAGCACCAACTCGGCGAATGCCGTCGCAGAGTAGATGATCCTCGAGCGAACAAGCACAATGGCCTTCACGTTGGAGAGGATACCAACGCCTTAGTGATGTTGTCAATGAATCCAACAGGTGAGGGACGTTAGGTGTGAACCTAGAAAACGAGGAAGATGCCGAGCGTGGCTCATGAATCACAACACCGTTTGCTGATTCAGCGGACTGGTGTCCGCACATGTTCAGGTCGGACCCCAAGCCCGATCATTCTGGCGGGAATCCGGCGAAGATAGGGGAACCGTGCCAGCAGCCGAATGGCAAAGGGGGGTGTCAGCGAACTCTTGCGATCCAGCACCCGGCTGATGACGCGATCTTGGACGAAGAGTTGGATTCGTTGCGTCACTTCGGTCGGCCAGGCCCGGCGGGTCTGCACCTTGGCCAAATCCACCTCGGTCACTCGCCCATCTCGCAACGGTTGCCACAAGAGATTGGCCGTTGCCACCGCGTCCTGAATGGCCAGATTGATGCCGACTCCCCCGACCGGGGACATGGCGTGGGCTGCGTCCCCGATGCAGAGAAGGCCCGGTTTGTACCACTGACGCAACCGATCGACTTGTACGGTCAGTAGTCTAATCGGTTCCCACTCTTGCAGTTCGTGGATGCGGTCTGCGGCAAACGGGGCGAGCTTTGCGATCCTCTCGCGGAACAGCGGAAGGCCCTGCGCGCGAACCTCGGCGAGTGATCCCTTGGCAATCACGAAGCCGCATTGCCAGTAATCACCCCGGTTCAACATGATGAAGATGCGCCCGGTATCGAAACGACCCATCGGATCAACCGGGTCGTCAGCCTTCCGTGACAACCGGAACCACAGCACATCCATCGGTGCGCCAAATTCTTCGACAGAGAGCCCAGCATTCTTACGGACAATCGAGTGTCGCCCATCGGCCCCCACCACAAGTGCCGCCCGAACTTCTAGCGGTCCCTTTGCCGTTTCCCCACGAAGCCCGACGACCGAACCTCCGCTTTCGATCAAGTCCGTCACCTCCGCACTCATGCGAACCTGAAAGGTGGGATACTGGCTTCCTTCTTCCACGAGAAAGTTGAGGAAGTCCCACTGCGGCATGAAAGCGACATAGCGGCAGTGGGTCGGCAGATGGGAGAAGTCTGCTACCGTGAACTCCAGATCTCCGAACCGTCCGTTGATCCGATAGACTTTCTGGTGGGGTAAGCGAAGGAATCGTTCGAGCACCCCCAGTTCGTGCATGATCTCCAAGGTCGAAGGGTGCAAGGTGTCGCCGCGAAAATCACGAAGAAAATCCGCGTGCTTTTCCAGGACGAGTACCGAGACACCGGCTCGGGCCAGCAGCAGGCCCAGCACCGTGCCCGCCGGTCCTCCACCGGCGATGCAGCATTGGACTGAGATGGTTTCCGGCATTACAGCTCCGAGTTAAAATGGGCAGCGAAGGCAAGTAAGAGGATTATAAGCGGAAAATTCGGAATTGCGGAGCCGTTACACGGCAAGAGATAAAACCTCAAACTTCACGCCATTGATCAGGGAAAAATGGAAGGAATCTACGTCTGCAATTCCCTTGAACGCCTCCCATTTTCCTGCGTTACCTGCCAAGAAGAGATTCTCGGTGAGTCCGAAGTGCAATGGTCGGAGGAGCTGGAGGTCTAACAAATCCAACGCTGATAGGTAATTGAGATAGCATGTGTCCATGCCAAATGAAGATCACCGCATATGGGCTAATGCTTTCTGGGCCATCTTGAGCTCTGCTACGGTATGTTCCCATTCGGCAGGCGCGGCATCCTTGGTCATAACTTGTAGGGCGAAGTAGTAAGCTTCAAGAGCCTCGAGCAGAGTTCTTTGGCCTCCCTTGCCACCGATTCGGATAGCTTGGTCTCGAAGCGCATTCGCAAGGTGGGCTTGGGTCGTGGCCCATTCATACTGAAACCCCTCTTTCTTGAAAATCGTCAAAGCCTGGCGATAAACTATGATGGCCTTGTCGAGTAGATCCATCCCATCTTTCCCACCGATACGTTTGCCTTGTGCGTGCAGTACGAGGCCGAGGGATTCTTGGGTCATGGCCCATGGTTGGGGGTATTTTTTCTTGACGTAAACCGTCAAGGACGACTCGTAGGCCTCCACGGCCCGAGCGAGTAGACGCATTCCAGGTTCACCACTGGTTCGCTTACCTTGCTCATAGAGGACGCCGCCGAGATTCATGTGGGTCAATGCCCACTGTAGCGGAATGGTTTTCTTTTCATAGACAGTCAAAGTGTCGCGAAGACTATCAGCGGCCTGAGTGAGGAGTTGTAGGCCTTCTTCTCCTTCTGTGCGGCTGCCCTGGCTTGATAAGGTATGGGCGAGCTCGGTCTTGGTCATAACCCACTGTTCCGGATGGGTGTCTTTTGTATAGATCGTAAGTGCTCCACGGTAAGCTAAGACGGACTGGGCGAGCAGACGGCTACCTTCCTCCCTGTCGGTGCGCCTGCCTTGCCTCTGTAAAGCGTTGCCAAGCATGACCTGGACCTTGGCCCAGTCTTCAGGAAGTATTTCTTTCGTACGAACTGTTGAGACAGCCCGGAAGGCATCGACAGCTTGAGCGAGGAGAAACGTGCCCTCCGCGCCTTTGATATGGTTACCATGCATGAAGAGCGTGAATCCGAGGTTGTTCTGAGTGGCTGCCCAATCCTTCGGAAACGACTCTTTCATGAAGACGGTCAAGGCAGCATGGTAGGCAGCAACAGCCTCGGTGAGGAGACGCATTCTCTGTGAATCTTCAGATCGATGAGCTTGCTCCTGCAATACGTTACCAAGCCCGGTCTGTGTTATGGCCCATTGTTGTGGCAGAGCATCTTTCGTGTAGACAGACAAGGCGTTATGGTACGCGGCTATCGCTTCCCTAAGAAGACGGTTTCCGGCATCGCCTTCACTATAGGCGGCCTGGCTCCAAAGCACAGTGCCGAGGTTCAGTTCGGTTCTGGCCCAGTCTTGGGGGAGCGTGTCTTTCGTAAAGATTGTCAGGGCTTCACGATATGCCGCAACGCTTTCAACAAGAAGCTGAGTACCCT